>JBBSFP010000485.1:0-1530 GCA_038238625.1 Tepidisphaerales bacterium | reverse complement strand
TATATCCTGATGGTGGAGCACCAGCGCCGGTGACGCCTTCGAAATCCAAACGCAAACAAATTAACGACGGTGCCAATCTGCAATGTTGCGATGAATTTCGACGGCGCGAATGGGAGAATCAGCGGCATTTTCGCTTGCCATGCGCTCCAGCGCCGCGCTTACCTCTGCACCCGAAAGCTGCAATTGGATCTGACAGGTACCACCATCGAGCCAGCGTTGGCCACCAACGATTTGAGCATTCTTAATCAAACGCGTTAGTTGATCCGAACTGTGCGTTGCCACGACTAAGTCGGCGACAGTGAGATCGAGGGTTAGATTTTCATGCAGGATGACATCCCGCAACTTGCCAAAGGCATCGTCGGTGGCCGCTTGGGCCTGGGCCCGGGCCATCTGGTCGCTGAGCGGACCACCGGTGCGCGGCGAATCAGCGTGCGTGATATCGCCCCGTGCAGGATAGGGCGTCTGCACGGCACGTTCGTTAAATTGAGCGTGCGACGCCGATCCCGACACCAGCACCGTCGCGGCAAGAAAGAGCAGAATTTTTCCGCCGATACGCTCAGACATATAATCGCTTTCCAACAGTCGCCCCCATTGTAGACATGATCGGCAAGGGGTGGTTAGCGGCAGGTTCCGGTAGTTCCTGCCCCGCAGAATGGTTAAGCCACCAAAAGAAACGGATAACCACTCCAGACATGACAAATTGATTTAAGGCGCGCCGGGTTTTACGATGCCGTCATGCATCCACGCAGACCCACTCGTAAGTTTGTATTTGGCGATCAGGCTCACGGATTTGTGGCAATGGGAGGTGATGCGCCGGTATTCGTGCAGACCATGACGGCCGGATACACTTACGAAATTGACAAATGTGTCGCCGAGATTCATAGGCTCGCTGCCGCGGGCGCGGATGTAGTGCGGGTGGCGGTGCCAGAAAAGAAGGACACTGCGGCTTTAAAAGAAATTTTGCCGCAGGTAACTGTTCCGATTGTAGCGGATGTGCACTTTCACTTTCAGCGAGCACTGGAAGCTATCGATGCTGGCGTGCACAAGATTCGCCTTAACCCTGGTAATATCAACGATCGCGCCCAGGTCATTGATGTGATCCAGGCTTGCAAAGCCAGGAAGATACCCATTCGGGTAGGCGTGAATGAGGGGTCAATCGTCGAGCGCAAGGACAAGCAGCGGCGGCTCAAAGAGCTGGGCGGGGTTTTTTCCAACAACAAGAATGGTCATTTTCTAGCCATCATGATTGCCAAGCTCGAAGAGTACCTGGAGATTTTTCAGGAACAGGATTTCCACGACATTTGCATCAGCGCAAAAAGTATCGATCCCCTGCTGGTAATCGATGCATACAAAGCCATCAGCGAACGATTTGATTATCCGTTGCACCTGGGCGTGACGCATGCGGGCCCTAAGGAAACAGGCACGATTCGCAGCGTCGTACCGCTCGGTCATCTGCTGGCCAGCGGCATTGGCGACACCATCCGCATCAGTTACGCGAATGATCCAATCTACGAGGTGCAGGATGGTCTT
>JBBSFP010000484.1:0-1541 GCA_038238625.1 Tepidisphaerales bacterium | reverse complement strand
GGCATCGGTGCTATGTAGCCCGCAGATCAGGCAGATGCTTCGCCGAATGCTTGAGGGCAGCCTGCCTCAGGTCCCGGTGCTGGCTTTTAACGAGATTGTTGCGGAGGTGAGTGTGGAAGCGGTTGCGTTGATTGGGTTGAGTGATTGACGGCGTTGGTGAATGACAGCAGGAAAAGGTCTATGAACTTACGCACGTTTACCGCAGGCTCCATGGCTGATGCATTGGGGCTGGTAAAAAAAGAGCTCGGCGCTAACGCCTTGATCGTGCACACGCGGTCATACAAGCGACGGCGCTGGTTTGGGCTGCGCGGGGATGAGATGGTGGAGATCACTGCCAGCGACGAAAAACTGCACCGCGCCAAGCGCCAGGTTCCGGGCGCTACAGCTGCGACCGAATCGCCGCGGCGCACCATGCAACTGAGCTCCACCCGTCTGACTGCGCCCGCTTTTGCGGGGGTGCAGCCACCGGCAACCATTTCCGTCGGCACCGCCCATGCGAAGCCTCATGCGCAGCCCCATGTCCCGCCCCGTGAGTCGCCCCGCGAAGCGCGCCAAACTCTGTTGCAAACCCCCGCTGCCGGCAGCGCCATGATGCTCAACCTCACCCAGGAGATGGGAACACTTAAAAACATGGTGATGGATCTTGTCACCGAAACGCGCATGCGGCAGGCCCCCGATGTCCCTGAAGCACTGTTCGACTATTACCTGCAATTAATTCAGGGCCAGGTGGCGGAAGAACTGGCCACCCAGATCATCAAGAACCTTCACAGCCAGCTCCGCCCCGATCAGATTAAGCAGGAACACCTGGTGCGGCAGAAACTCGCCGAGCAGTTGGAGAAAATGATGCCCGTTTCCGGTCCGATCGTCCGCCAAAAGACGACCGGGCCGCATGTGGTGGCGCTCATCGGCCCCACCGGCGTGGGCAAAACCACCACACTCGCCAAGCTGGCGGCGAACTTGAAACTGCGCGAGAACCACAGCGTGGGTTTGATCACCATCGATACCTATCGCATCGCTGCGGTGGATCAGCTTCGCAAATACGCCGACATCATCGGATCTCCGCTAAGTGTAGTGGATACACCCGAGAGCCTGCGTGAAGCGATCGCCTCCATGAACGATCTTGAATTCGTGCTGATCGACACTGCGGGTCGAAGCCCAACCGACACGCTCAAGCTCAACGAGCTGAAGAATTTCATTACCGCCGCCAATGCCGATGAGGTGCACCTGGTGATTTCGAGCACGCAGTCGCAGGCGTGCATCGAGCGTGCGATTGATCGGTTCAGCGCGGTCCGGGTGGACAAGGTGATTTTCACCAAATTTGATGAGGCCGTGCATGTGGGGGTGGTGTTCAACGTCGCCAATAAGCTGAAAAAAGTCATGTCGTACGTGACGACCGGACAGAACGTTCCCGACGATATTGAAGTGGGTCGGGGCCGTCGTTTGGCGCAGATTCTTTTGGGAACCGAACTATGACAGCCATGATCGATCAGGCAACCCAGCTTCGCTCGCAGGCCCGTCAAGGGCCGCAGACCGTGCCGCTG
>JBBSFP010000483.1:0-1550 GCA_038238625.1 Tepidisphaerales bacterium | reverse complement strand
GGGACCTGCGGGGACAGTCGCCAGCCAAGGGGCGGTGAGCTTCCACAGGATCGCATGGGGACGATCGAGGTAATAAAACGTGCGGTTGGGGCCGAGCGTGAGCAGGTCTTCCGATGAGGTGATCAGCAGAGGGTTCTGCCCCGCGGTTGCGCCGTTGAGCACGCAGCGCAGGCCGACGGTTCCCTCCCAGGCATAGTGCGGATCGATGCGCACGATGACCCCCTGATCGGAATGTCGCAGCCAGAGCCAGAGTGAATCGGTGGAAAAGAGTGGATCGCTGGAGGCCAATACCGCTCCGGGCGCGGGTAACAACGTGCCGCGCGCCAAATCCAGTGAAAGACCGAGTCCGCTGGCCTTTTGCAACTGATCGGCATTGGCGACGATCTTCACCTGTTTGAGGCGCGGATCAAAAACTCCCAGGCACGCCAGCGATTTTTTGGCATCATTACCGGCAAAGTAGAAATAGACGCGGTCATCCACGCCGCAGACGATGGATTGGATAGCCCCGGTGCCTTTTGGGGAATCGAGCAGGCGCAAAATGGTCTGGGTTTCTAGGCCCCCCAGGCGCGGCATTTGCCCCTCGCCACCGGTGTAGAGCAGATCCTGTTGATTCCCCAGTTCTTGCAGCAAGTAGAAATTTCCCTTTGAATCCACGGCGACGTGGGTGGGTTTACCCGCCGCCAGCGGAGCAAGCAGGGTGAATTCCCCGGCCGGTGCCGGCGGCGGTCCCGGATCGATGAGGGTGACCGGCGGGGGCCGATTGCAGCTGCCGACCGCGAGCACAATCAGGATCAGCCACGGCCGAGAGACAATTGCTCGCCAACGCATATTGCTGGTTTATCGCGCACGATAAATAATGCAATCCACCATCATCCAAAAACCAGCGGCAGTTTGCACGAATGGCGTGTTGCCCTTAGTTCCACCTTTGAATGGGGTAGGGGCAATTCCGGAAGGTAAGAGCAGCACTTGACATATTCCCATTAAGGAATGTATTATCTGCCGATGCCCCGTGCCGCTACTACTTCAGATGCTTTCAACGCGATTGCTGAGCCACGCAGGCGGGAGATCATGCGGTTGCTGGCGGGGCGAAATCAGCAGACGGTCGGGCAACTGGTGGCGAAACTGCGCTTGCCACAGCCGACCGTTTCCAAGCATCTCATGGTTTTGCGAAAGGTGGGGTTGGTTTCCGCGGCTAAACAGGGGCAGTTGCGCAGGTACTCGCTTGAGCCTGGGGAGCTCAAAGTGGTTTACGACTGGGTCAAAATATTTGAACGTTTTTGGGAGGATCACTTGGATGCTATTCAGATGGCCGCGCAGCAAAAGGCTGCAGCGGATCAGGGTTGTTGCCCGGGTGATCGCAATGAGCGTCTCTAATTTCACATCATCTTTTTAGGAGAATCCATGACATCCGTTGCTGAAACACAAAGTCCTTTGCAAACGCTGCATCTGGTTAAAGAGCGGCTGATAGCGGCCCCGATCCAGACGGTATTTGAAACGATTTTTGAATACCCCGGGCGTATGTCAGAACTGCGTTTGAAAATAGAGCGTTT
>JBBSFP010000482.1:0-1637 GCA_038238625.1 Tepidisphaerales bacterium | reverse complement strand
GCTCAAGAAGTAGGGGCCCGGATTCGGATTCGGGATGACCTGGGGGAGGTGGGTCGGTGGTGGCTCGCCGCAAGCTGGCCTGGGGTAGACTGCCGGGCAAATTTTCCATCAAGGTTTCAATCAAGGATTGAGCGCTGGATGCGCTGGCGATCATCATTGATTGCGGGGGCGTTGGGGGCTACCTTTTCGTCATTAAGCACGCAGGTGAATTCGGCACCAATGTGGTAATGCCCCTGCTTGACGCGTTTGCCGTGAACCACGGTGCACAGTAATCGCGCCGGTGACTGGTCATTGGTCAGGTACACGACAAACTGCCGGCCATTGATTAGGGGTGATGCGTGTACCAGCCCGATGCCACGGGTTGAGATATCTCGAACCGACATGGTGAGATAGGATTTGGAACGATCGCTCTCGGTTGCTCCCGCATCCGCCAACAGCAGGACGACCACGGTTCCATGCTGGGCAACACGGGTAGCGCGGCGATGATCGTTTTCACTGACACGCTTGCTCAGTTCGAGCGTGCGCATGATCTCGCCGAACTGTTTAGTCGATAAATTCATGGTCAAGTCCTGCCGAATAAAATCGGACGGTAGGCTGCATTACTTAACCTTCGCCGGTCGGATTAAAATCGTAGGGCTGAAACCGGTGCGCGCCGAGTGCCGTTTGCTGGAGCGTTCTTGCGGTTTACTCAAATCCAGGCATTTTTTTGATCACCGCATCGGCAAATTGATCGGTGGTCGCCGTTCCCTTTAGATCGGGAGTGAGCATTTGACCTTCCTCGAGCACCGCGTCATAGGCCATTCGGATGCGCGCGGCAATTTCGTCTTCCCCGATATGATTGAGCATCATCACGCCGCTCATGATCAAGGCCAGCGGGTTGGCGATGCCTTTGCCTGCCAGGTCGGGTGCCGAGCCATGCACAGCCTCGAAGACCGCCACGTTATCGCCGAAGTTTGACCCCGGTACTACGCCAAGCCCGCCCACCATTCCGGCGCACATGTCGCTGACCACGTCGCCATACAGGTTTTCCATGAGCAGCACATCGGTGCGGGTGGGATCCTGCACCAGCTTCATGCACCCGGCGTCGATGATCATTTCATCGTACTCGACGTTGGGATACTCCTTCTCGTGAACCCGCCGCGAGCACGCCAGGAAGAGTCCATCAGTGAGCTTCATGATGTTGGCCTTGTGGAAGACGGTGATCTTGCGGCGCTGTCGCTGGGTGGCATAGCGAAATGCAAAACGAGCGATGCGTGTGCAAGCCGGCTCACTGGCGACTTTGACACTGGTGACGACCCCGGGAACCACTTCGTTTTCAATGCCGCTGTAAAGCCCCTCGGTGTTTTCACGAACGATGACGAGATCCACGTTTTCAAACCGCGTTTTGATTCCGGGGATGCTCCGCACCGGCCGCACCGCCGCATACAGGTTCAAGGCTTTTCGCAGCTGCACGTTTACGGAGCGAAATCCCTTTCCGACCGGGGTTGTCACCGGCCCCTTGAGCGCCACCCCGTGGGCCGCGATGGCCGCCAGCGTGCGCTGGGGCAGCACGCTTTCATGCCCCTGCTCGAGTGCCATCACCCCGGCGGGCAGATCGACCCAGTCCACCGATAGCCCGGCGGCCTCCAGAACCCGCT
>JBBSFP010000481.1:0-1702 GCA_038238625.1 Tepidisphaerales bacterium | reverse complement strand
GTCTGCTCACCTTCTTCGGTGACAAGATCCGTCAGGCGTCCCATTTTTTTGCGTTGGTGACCGTTGGGGGCGGCATCGGTCTGTAACCGAAACGTTCGCCGGAAACGTTCGAATCGTGTCAGGGTTTGGGACATGAAACGTCACACGCTCCCATCGGAAAGAGGCGTGGTGGTTCGCGCTTTTGCGGAATGGAGAAGGGCTGCGTCAACTTTTCGCTCATCCTGCAGGCGGTCCATGTGCGAAGGTTGGTCCTCGTCGAAATCGCTGGTGTCACCATACAGTTGCACCTGCGCGATCTGACGATAATGCCCATCCTGCAGCATCAATTCCGCGTGTGTTCCCATCTGGGTGATTTGCCCGCTTTCCATCACGATCACAAGATCCGCGCGCTTCACGGTGCTGACGCGATGGGCGATGAGAAACGTCGTACGATCACGCATCACAAAATCCATCCCGCGGCGAATGAGATCTTCGGTTTCTGGATCGACGGCTGCGGTGGCATCGTCGAGCACCAGGATGCGCGGGTTGGAAAGAATCGCGCGCGCGATCGCCAGCCTTTGCCGTTGCCCCCCGCTCAGCGATGCACCGCGCTCACCGAGCATGGTGTTGTATCCCTTAGGAAGGTCGGCGATGAATTCGTGCGCCTGTGCGAGCCGCGATGCGGCCTCCACTTCTCCCAGCTCATCGTGCGGAAGGTCGATCGGTCTACCCGGGGCGGTGGATTGCCCGTTGGCTGCCTGTTCCCGGGCGCGATCCAACACCTGCGGGCGGCCGTATGCGATATTGGCGGCCACGGTATCGCTGAAGAGGTAAGTCTCCTGAAAGACAAATGCAACATTCCGGCGCAGGTCATCAAGATCGAGTTTGCGGACGTCGACCCCATCGATGGTGATATGCCCCTGTTGTGGATCGTAGAACCGGGCAATGAGATTCACGAGCGTGGTTTTTCCGGCACCAGTGGGGCCCACGATTGCCACCATGCTGCCTCCGCGCGCGGTAAAATTTACCCCGCGGATGACGGGCTTTGAGGGGTCGTACCCAAACGCCACACTCTCAAACTGCACGGTGCCTGGCCCCATGGGCATTGGCTGCGGGTCGGGATCTTGAGGAACCGTGGCCGGGGCCATCAGCACTTCGTAGAGCCGTCTGGCTGAGACAATGGCATTCTGATATTGCTCGTTGATCGCTGAGACCTGCTGCAGTCGGCCGAGGATTGAATTCATCGCCGCGCCCAGTACCAGCAGATCACCGACCAGCAGCTTGCCCTGAATAATAAAAATGGCGGCAACGAGATAGAGCGACAAGTGCGATGCACTGGCGATCCCGCGAATGATCGGAGTGAAATTGGCGTACAATTTTACCCGGCTCATCACCCGTCCAATGAAAGTTTCTAGGTGGGCGTTATAGCGCGCGATCTCATGTTTCTCGGTGGCGAAGGCTTTCACCACATGCACGCCGGCGATGTTTTCGGTGATCAAACTTACATTCCGATCATCCGCTTCCATCACCTGCTTTTGCGCGGGTTGGATTTTCGTGCTGAAGCGCAGGATGTACCACACCCACAACGGGATCGGTGCCAGTGCCAGAAGCGCGATGGTCACATTTTTGGTCAGAAGGAGTATCTCGTATCCACCGACCACCAGCACAATTTCCAACGAAGTGAGCACTGCCGTTTGCACGAACTGTCGCACGTTTTGCAGGT
>JBBSFP010000480.1:0-1718 GCA_038238625.1 Tepidisphaerales bacterium | reverse complement strand
CGTCGGGAGTTTAAAATAAAATCAACGAATTCACGAATCTCGGGCAGGTCAGGCACGTCCCGACGAATGGAATCAATCGCTGCTGACATCGTCCGCCGGGTTCGCAGTCGCAGATACGCCGCGCGAATGGCAGTGATGGCCTCGGGGCTAATGTGTGCCCTGCGGCAACCGACCGCGTTGTACCCCTTCAGTCGCCCGTAGCGCAGCGCGGCAAACGGGGGCACATCGTGGGTGAATGGTTCGTTTCCCCCGATCATTGCCAGCCGACCGATTTGCACAAATTGGTGCACCCCGCAGCCACCCCCCAGGAACACCCGTTCAGCGATCCGGCAGTGGCCGCCGATCAGGCACGAATCCGCTACGATCACATGATCCCCCAAAACGCAGTCGTGCCCCACATGCGCCCCACCCATGATGTAGCAGTGATTGCCAATACGCGTGGCATGTTCCAGACCGGGAATGCTTGCGCGGTTCAGCCGAGCGCCTTCGCGAACCACGACGTCATCCCCGATAACCAGCCATGTGGGTTTATCCGGGTTCTCGCGAAAGTTCACGGATTGCGGTTCAAATCCCAGGTAAGCCCCAGGGCCGATGATGGCGTTGTTACCAATGACCGCTGCCCCCTGCACGACCGAATGGGTGCGAACGACCGAACCGCGCCCTATTTTCACGTTACCGCGAATGACGGCGTAATCTTCAATGGTGACGCCTTCGCCAAGGTCGGCGGCAGGATCAACGATGGCGGTAGGTGCGATAAAAGCCATAAAGCCGAAAATGTTTTACATTTTGTTCAGCTACAGTAAAGGGGAGCGGGCTTTTTTCTAGTCGGACTCACGCCCGCACCATTGTGTCAAAATGGTGTTGCCACTGCCGTATGGATGGCGTGAGCCACGATTACCTTGGGGTGCTCCATCGCTCCAGAAAGTTGGCTTTTCACCCCACATTCAGGTTTAACAGGTAGTCTTCCAACTCCTTGCGCTGCTGGTTCAACTTCTTTCGCAGCTCCTCGCTTTCGCCCTGCAATTTTTCGAGCTGCGTCTCCTGATCGTTGAGTTTGGTCAATAGCCGCGTGTAGTACTGGCTGGTGCGATCGGAAACCGTCTTCATGTTTTCCCGAATCCGGCTTTGCTCGGTTGTGATCTGATTTGTCTGCTGCTGCTTTTCATCGATCAGACGCTGGGTATCAGCCATCGCACTTTTGAGGGTTATGGCTTTGACCAGTGCCGCCTGCACCGGGCCGGGAATCGCGCTGGTCTTGGAATAAAATTCGATCTGACCCACATCCAAGGGCAGGATCTGCATCGTCTCCCAATCAACCCGCTGCTCTTTAACCACGAGTTTCGTTGCCTTGTTGGCAATCACGTGCCCTTTGAAGCGATAAAGGCTTTGGGTGGTCTCGATGGGCTTATCGGTTTCAAACAGCTTCCACCCTTCATGCACAGGATGCTCAACGATCAGTGTGTGATCGGTATCACCCTTGTTCTCGGCGCTATATTCCTGCGTCATCTCCTGCTTACGCTGCACGTACAGGATGCCCTTGACGATCTTACCGGTTTGGATGGTGTTGACGTTGGTGTTCTTGGTGGCATCGACCAGCACCTGCAGGTCCACGCCATAGCTGAGCAGCCGTTCCTGCCCGGGGGGCACATCATCGATGCGTGCATCACCCGCGTAGCCATTGCCATCCAGCACCGTGATGGGGCCTTGCAGCAGGTGCT
>JBBSFP010000479.1:0-1832 GCA_038238625.1 Tepidisphaerales bacterium | reverse complement strand
CTCATCATTAAAAAGTTGATGAATTTCCTGCTCGCGCTGCTCATGAATTTCCCGCCGGCGCTGGGTCAGCTTGGTTCGAGTGTCAGCCCAGATGGCTTGAATCTGTTTCTGCTGGTCAGGGGTCAGGTTCAGCCGTGTGGCAATTTCAGTACGTGGCGGGCCCGGCGCTAGCTCGGCTGAACGACGCATCGCCCGCAGCGTCACCATCCCCAATACTCCCCCGGCGACAAAGATCAAAACTGCGGCAATCGCCAGCAGCACACCCGTTTGAGTTCGCCGGTTCATGGGCGATCCCCCACAAGCGCGCCTTCATCAATCAACCCATCGGACCAACTCCAATCATCCGATGCTACCGCGACGGGACCAATGTCCGTGGCCAACCCCACCGGTGCCACGTCGGTGGCCAGCATCTGCGCCGCCGGTGCCCCGGCAGGCGACGCTCCACCGCTGTACCACAACCATGCTGACCCACCTACCAACAGACAGGCCGCCAGACCCGCGCAGCGCCAGACCATACGCCGCAATGCATTATTCAGTTCTTCGTTGGACCTCTCGTGTGCAAGCTGCAGCCCCGAATTCCATTCACGATCGATGGCATCATGCAAGCGCCGGCGGAACGCGATCGGATCACCGGGTTCGGGGGCTGGGCGTTGCGCCATCATTTCAGCCGCATTCGAGCGGAATTGCTGCAGCGTATCGGCGCATGTTGAACATCCCTGCAAATGCCGCTCAAAAGCGATGCGCTGATCAGCAATCATTTCCCCATCCAGGAAAGCGCTAACGCAAGAATCCTGCGCACATGAACCCATCAGATTTCTCCAGCGTCGATTCGTTTACCGAACATGATAGCTGCCCAATCGCCGCCGCAGCTCTTGCCGCGCGCGGTGAAGGCGCGATTCAATCGTTCCACGCGGCACGTCCAACAGTTCGGCCATCTCGTCGTATGACATCCCATTCCATTCCCGCAGCACCAGTATCTGGCGGTGCTCTTCGCTCAGCCGCTCGAGCGCCGCCTGCACATCCAGCTTCTGACCCGATGACGCGCTGGCTGATGACCTTGATTCCACTTCCGTGGGCAGCCGATCCATTGGCCGTGCTTTCCGCCACCACAATGCCACCTGTCGGATCAGGATGCGATTCAGCCACGTCTTCACAGATGAACGGCGTTGAAACTGCGTGATTGCGCGAAGAGCACCCAGCAGCGTCTCCTGCACCACGTCTTCTGCATCCACCGAATTACGCAGCAGCTTGGTCGCCAGCGCCAGCAAGCGCGTTGCGTGCCGATCCACCAGTAGGGCAAACGCGTGGCGATCACCGTCGGCAGCGCGCTCGGCGAGCGCTTCGTCCGGCAAATTAATAAGGTCCGCAGGGGGCAAAACCCACTCTCCACCAAGCACGGATGCCGGAATTAGGTCGGCCAAACGGTTCGGGGTCCGTCGGTGTCGCCTGCGATCCCGACCATAGTTGCGCTGCGTGCATTAAATCTTCCATAAAAATTTCCGCGCCGCGCAAGTTTACCCCATCCGCACCCCGGAATATCCTCCGCGCATGACTACCGCCCCCTCCGAACCGCTGCCCATCGCCATCGTGGGGCTTCATTTCGGCAATTCGATCATTCGCAACTACCTGCTTCCCGGCCAACCAGCAACGCCTTTTTTCAAACTGGCTGCCGTCTGCAGCACGGAGCCCGACGTCACCGAAACAATGGCTATCAAATTCGGTGCAAAAGCCGTCCATGATCTCGACACCTTGCTGGCCGACCCTGCGATCCCCGTGATCGGTCTGTATACCGGCCCCAATGGTCGCGCGGACCTGATTCGAAAAATCATCCG
>JBBSFP010000478.1:0-1890 GCA_038238625.1 Tepidisphaerales bacterium | reverse complement strand
CCCACTTCGTGCTCTTCGATCGCATACAGGCTGATCACCGGTACAAACAAGCAGCGGTCATTGGGGGTGTGCGTGGGCTTGAGGATTCCAACCACTTTCCACTTAGGTTTATGAATATCCGGCGTCTCATTGGGCCCGGGCATTCCGTGCGTGGCCTGAAATTCATCGCCAACATGCAGATTGCACCCCGTGGCCAGTTCGCTGCCGATCACCGCTTCAAATCGGCGTGGCCTGAACACCGTCCCTTCGGTCAGCTCGAATCGCTGTTCTTCGCCACCGGCATCGCGCCCGTATGCAAAAGTGTTTCCGCCGGAAGGGTAGGGTTTGGCTTCATCGGTGTAGCCGAACATCTGGGGCGAGGTGCCAATGATCCAACGCCCTTGATAGCTGTCACCCACCATGAAGGGGACGGCCCACTTGATATCCGGGCGATAGTCATGCTCGCCGGGTTTGGGCGCCGCCTTGCCGTCAAGCCGTTCCCACACATGATAAGGTAAATTTCCCGGACTTTTGCCCAGGTGATACACGGTGTTCAACACCAGTTCCGTGGGCGATGCCTTGGGCGGGCCGACGACAAATTCGTACCCAAAACTGCTCTGCCCCATGAGGGCGGCGCTCTCACGGCGGACAATCATCACGGCAATCGCCAGCCCGACGCCCAGGCACACAGAGAGCAATGTCAACCAACTCGAAAGCGCGCGTTGGCGCATCTGCTTAACAATGAGCTGGAACAGGTTCATTAAATCGTCCCCCGGTTGAATGCCAACGGCGGTGCATCCACCTGTTTTTGCGCAGCGGTGTTGAGCTGGGCCAGGTCGACCACGCGATCAAGCTGTTTGGCGATCGCCAGATCGTGGGTCACCAGGACCAGCATCGCTTTCACTTCCTTGCACAGTTGTCGAATCAGCGCCAGCACCTGTTGCGCGTTACGCTGATCGAGCGCACCGGTGGGTTCATCGGCCAACACCAACTGCGGCTTATTCGCCAGCGCCCGCGCTACCGCCACGCGCTGCTGCTGACCTACCGATAACTTCTGCGGCCGATAGTGCAACCGATCGGCAAGGCCCACTTCGCTGAGGAGATGCATTGCCCAGGCGCGATCCATGGCTTTGCCGGAAAAACTCATTCCCAACAGCACATTTTCCATCGCCGTAAATCCCGGCAGCAGATGATGGGTTTGGAAAATGTACCCCATATGCCGCCCGCGAAAGATATCACGCTGTGCCTCCCCAAGCTGCGTGATGTCCAGTTCTCCATCTGGAAAACGGAAAACAATCTGCCCGCGTTCGGGAGTAAGAATTCCCGCCACCAGGTGCAGCAGCGTGGTCTTACCGGAACCACTGCTGCCGATAAGGGCAGCCTGCTCACCATCGGCCAGGAGAAATTCCTTGATATCGATCACAGGCACCGCAGCGGCATCGGGTGCGACGTATCGCTTTTGCAGATTGATTAATTGCACAGGCATGGCTGGAAATATTCCAATCAAGAAAAGCGCGCGAGCGCTGGGTTTATAACTGCCTGTCTTTCCCGGAAGGAGCGCCCCTTATATGCAAATGCGCAAAGCGCGCCAAGCGCGAATGTTTCTCAGTCGCTACTGGGACAGCGAGAGCGAATTACCGCGCAATTGGCCGCACGCGGCGCTGACATCGTCGCCGCGCGTTCGGCGAAAATGAGTGATAATCCCGGCCGCGCTAAAGATCCCGGCAAACGCCTCCATGCGCTGTCGCGAAGGCCGCAGATAGACCAGCGTTTGCCCCGTCATGGGCGTGATAGCGTTGTATGGGATCAGGTTGACGTGCGCCCGAAAACCGGTGGCAGAATCGGTCACCAAATCCGCGAGCATTTTTGCCTGCGCGTCGCTGTCGTTGATGCCCGCCAGCAGGCAATATT
>JBBSFP010000477.1:0-1948 GCA_038238625.1 Tepidisphaerales bacterium | reverse complement strand
GGACTTTTGTTGCAGGAATCAGCCAACCCGGCCGTGGTGTTGCTACCGGAATTCGTATCCATCGCGCAGCGCCTCTTGAAGACCGATGGTCCTCTGCTGGTGTGCCTGCCAACCGCCGCCGGAGTTCGCGTGGCACCGGCGGACAACAAGCGTCTGCTGCAGATTATGCTACCGGATTGGCGACGGGTGATCCGCACCACCGCCGATCCTTTGTGCGGGAATGTGCTGGAGTTGGATGGAAAAGGCGTGACGATTTGGGCCGAGCCGCTACCCGCGTCCGCCCCGGCTACGGCGGCAAGCAGGCCAACGGTGCATATCGTTCGGTAGCGCCGCGCCGCAGACCTTACGTTTCCGGCGCGCGCTCAGGGCGCGTGTACAGGTCGAGGAAAAAATAAAGCAATTCGCGATCACCCACTTGTCGGGTGTTGACGTGCCGGAAGCGGAACTTGGCAAAAAGCGTCACTGCAGGTTGGCGTTCCATGAAGGTATCGAGCGCGATTTTCAGATATCCCTGTTCCTGGCAAAACTTCAGAGCGGTTTCCACAAGCGCGGTACCGATTCCACGGCGGCGATGATCAGGGCGGACGCGCAGCCGACGGATTTCCCCCACATCAGGCTCATAATGCTGCACACCAACCATGCCAACCACCTCCCCATTGCTGGCTTGGGCAACCCAGAACCCGCAGCCGGGAGTGTTCAGATACGCATTTTGGATATCGTCGACATCAAATCCGGTATCGTTGGCAGCTAACTTTTCGGCGAACAGCCCTTCGGTGTAGAGTTTGAGGCACGCGGCCTGATCTTCCCGACGGAACGGTCGTATGGTGGCCGCCGGTGTCGTTCCCGGTGTGTTGTTCGCATCCTGGCCCGATCCGCCCTCGGGTGGAGGTGCGTCCTGGCCGGCCTGGGTACTATCGGAATGATTCGGTGGGAGACTCATCGCAGGCGATTCTAGCAATCGCACCGCCATCGGCCAATTGCGTGAAAGTTTATCGGTCATATGTCAGCCAATCCGGTCACAGTTTCGCCCGCGGCTGTTCCGCTGGAGATGCGCAACATCTGCAAGCGCTTTGGCGCGCTGCAGGCGCTAATTGATGTAACAATCCGATGGCATCCCGGGCGCGTGCATGGATTGCTGGGAGAAAATGGCGCGGGCAAGAGCACCTTGATGAACATCCTTTTCGCGCTGCTCCGCCCGGACAGTGGAACGATCTGGATTGATGGAAAGCGGCGCAATATCACTTCACCCCGACGGGCAATCGCCGTCGGCCTGGGGATGGTGCATCAGCATTTCCTTCTGGCCGGGGCGTTGAGCGTGCTCGACAACATCCTGCTGGGGGACCAACGGCATGGATTCATCCTGCGGCGCAGGCAAGCGGCCGAACGGCTGCGTTCTATGGCCGATGGGCTGGGCCTTGCCGTCGATCCCATGGCGCGCGTAGGTGATTTGTCGGTCGGCCAACAACAACGGGTGGAAATCTTAAAAGCGCTCTGGCGGGGTGCGCGCTTTCTGATCCTCGACGAACCCACGGCGGTACTTACCCCTGATGAGACCCAGCAACTATTCGGCGCGATGACTCGACTGCGCGAACAGGGCACGGGCATCGTGTTCATCAGCCACAAACTCAATGAGGTCAAGCAAATTTGCGATGACCTCACCGTGCTGCGCGGTGGAAAAGTTGTTTGGGAAGGTAATGCCGGCGAGATCGACACCGGTGCACTGGCTCGGCACATGGTGGGGCACGAAGTGGCGCCGGTGGGCCTGGAGCGAGCCCTCGTCGGCGAACGCGCTGGCATCAAGGCCGCCAACCCGGTGGTCTATATTCCTCGCAATGAACCCACGCTGGCCCTGCGGCTTGTGAACGTGCGCGCAGACAAGCTGAGGGGCATCAATCTGTTTTTGCCGCGCGGGCAAATCCTGGGCATTGCGGGCGTCGATGGCAATGGC
>JBBSFP010000476.1:0-1950 GCA_038238625.1 Tepidisphaerales bacterium | reverse complement strand
GATGTAATGCCTGACAATGTGCACACTATTTTCAGTGACCTTTACACCGTGCGCGATCAGCTGCGCTGGGCAGATCTGGTCATCGGCGCGGTGCTGATTCCGGGTGCCAAGGCACCTCGGCTGGTGAGCCGCACGGATTTGGTGGGGATGAAAAACGGCGCGGTGATAGTGGATGTGGCGATCGACCAGGGTGGCTGCATCGAGACCAGCCGACCCACGACACATAAAGAACCCACCTATGTGGTTGAAGGAGTCGTCCATTACTGCGTGACGAACATGCCCGGTGCAGTTGGCCGAACCAGCACGATTGCATTGTGCAACGCAACTTTGCCGTATACCCTTTTGCTCGCCCAGAATGGGTTCGAGCGCGCCGCCGCCGACGATGGCGGGTTTGCCAAAGGGGTCAACCTGGTCGGTGGACGTGTGACCCATGCTGCCGTGGCCGAGTCATGGCAGCTCCCCTATGAGCCACTGAAAATGGTCAAATGATTTGAAAAAAGGAATGACCCGCACCATGCAGAAAGTTTCTCCCCCACCCCGTTCAAAACCACCGCTGGTGGAACCGCTGGAAAAAAGGGTATTGCTGGCGACCAACGTGCTGACCTGGCACTATGACAACGGTCGCACGGGGCAAGTTCTAACTGAAACAAACTTAACGCCGTCCAACGTGAATGTTAATTCGTTTGGTAAAGCGTTCACGCAAAGCGTGGATGGTTTTGTCTATGCGCAGCCGTTGGTGATGAGCGGGGTCGCCGTTCCAAACAAGGGAGTGCACAACGTCCTACTGGTGGCTACAGAACATGACAGCGTGTATGCGTTTGATGCTGATTCCAGGACTGGCTCGAATGCGCTTCCGCTGTGGAAGGATTCCTTTATCAATCCCGGCCGCGGGGTTGATACAGTTCCATCCGAAGATACCGGTTCAGACGATCTGATCCCGGAAGTAGGCATCACCAGCACCCCTGTCATTGATGCCGCCAGCGGCACGATGTACGTGTTGGCTAAGACCAAAGAGACGGCCCGCAGCGGCGCGGTCACGTACGTGCAGCGACTGCATGCCCTGAACATCGCGACGGGTCGAGACATTTTGCCCCCAATTGCGATCGCCTTCACTCAGGCGGGCAACGGCGACGGCAGCAGTGGAGGTGCCCTGTCGTTTAATGCGCTCATTGAGCATCAACGCTGCGCGCTGTTACTCTCCAACGGAGTGGTATATGTCACCTGGGCATCGCATGGCGATACCGGTCCATACCACGGTTGGATTGCCGGATACAGCACCCGAAGCTTTCGGATGGTCGGACTCTTCGACGATACCCCCAACGGGTCAGAAGGTGGCATCTGGATGGATGGCGCGGGACCGGCCACCGATGCCTCGGGCAACTTGTTCCTTGCCACCGGGAACGGGACGTTCTCTGCAAACACCGGCGGCAGCGATTATGCTGATAGTGCTCTCAAACTGTCGCCGGGCACGTTGTCGCCCCTGGATTATTTTACCCCGTCGAATCAGCAGGCGCTAAGCGATGCGGACTTGGATCTCGGTAGCGGTGGTGTGCTCGTGGTACCCGCCCAGCGATCCACGACTACCCCCAACATGATCATCTTCGGGGGAAAACAGAGTGTACTCTACGTCGCCAACCGCGATAACCTCGGTCACTTCAATAGCAACAACCAGGTCGTACAGGAAATCAATGGCGCGTTCGGCACCGCGATCTTCGCCACGCCGGCTTATTTTAATGGCAACGTATACTTAGCCGGCATCGACACGCCATTGAGGCGGTTGCAGTTTCAGCGCGGCTCACTGGTGCAGCTGGAGAGTTCTCCTGACACATATCAGTGGCCGGGCGCTTCGCCGGTTATTTCGGCTAATGGATCGCGTAATGGCATCGTCTGGACCCTCACGCGTGGCACCGCCGAAGAAGCGGTGCTGAGCGCTTACAACGCCGGTGATAT
>JBBSFP010000475.1:0-1955 GCA_038238625.1 Tepidisphaerales bacterium | reverse complement strand
TCATAAGATTCATCACGAACTTGACGATCCCCTGCCCACGCAGCTTGCTTAATCCCTTCAGCGGATTCAGCGCCGCCAGGTTGGGCTGCAACGGCTTACTGGAAAGGTGAAACCCCACCTGCGCCAGATTAGCGGCAACTGCGACCACCATTAACCCAATCATCAGCGGGGCCATTGCCTTACCGACTTGCACAATGGATTGAACCGAATTTTCTGCTGTCATCCCGGTTGTGGGGTTGCTGAAAAGTTCTTCCGACAGCATGCGCTGCACGATGCCCTTCATGGCTTTCACCAGGTCGCCACCGTAGATCCGCATCAGCACAAACACTGCCAGCAGCAGGACGGCGGCTGTGAGGTCGGCGCTGCGCGCGACCTGCCCTTCCTCGCGCGCTTCCTGTCGGCGCCGCGGTGTGGCGGCTTCGGTTTTGTCGCCGTTATCTTCAGCCATGAATTACCCCGACGTTCACGTCAAACCTCGCCATGCCTGCAGCACGGAATCCACCGATGCCGCCAGCGATTGCCGCATGGTTTCGCTCGCCATTGAAAGCCCTGCGGTCAACACCGCCAGCCCGATGATGGGTTTCATCGAAGTTCCCGCGGACATCACGTTGATCTGCGGCATCGTGCGCCCGACAAATCCCAGCGCCAGGTCCACCACCAACAGCGTGAGCATCACCGGTGCCGCGAGTTGCAATGCCATTTCCGTTGTGGCGTTGAGCAATCCCAGAAACATTTCGAAAATGGAACGATTCATCCCCACCGACATCAGCGGCAGCGAAGCCAGGCTGGCGTGCAGCCCGCGCAACATCGCCAGATGTCCGCCCAGCACCAGGAACACCACTTGTAAAAACATGAAGTACGCGTCGCTGACCAGTGAAGCCTGGCTGCCGATCTGCGGATCGAGTGCTTCGGCCAGGTTGAACCCCATTTGCTGCCCGATGATCTGCCCCGCCCAGCCCACGGCATAAAACGCCATGCTCATCGAAAGTCCCATCACCAATCCGAAGATGATTTCCGCCGCGATGCCGGCCGTCAGTTGCCAAAGCGAATCTGGCAGGTGCGATGGATGCGCTCCGGTGGCTCCGCCGCGCGCCATCGCCATCGCGATCACCAGTGCCATGAGCACTTTGAATCGCCGCGGAATCCGCGCGCTGCCAAAAAGCGGCGCTGCCAGCATCAGCCCGGCCACTCGAAAGAAAATCAGGATAAACGTCGGCAACCATCGCGAAATTTCCAGGAAATCAAACGGCATCCGTTGCCTCGATCCAAAGCTTCAAATCGTGCAGCGGTCAACGCACGGCTTCGAAGCTGAACATAGCGGTGGCGTATTCAATGAGTTGATGAGAAATCCACGGCATCAAGACGATGGCAGCGCCCACCATTGCAGCTATCTTGGGAATGAAGGTGAGCGTTTGCTCTTGAATCTGTGTGACCGCCTGCAACAGCGATAACAAGACACCCACCACCAGGCCGATGACCAGCATCGGTGAGGCAACGAGCAGAGCTAACAAAAGTGAGTGGCGAAGAAGTTCACAAGCCTGATCGACATCCATGTCGCACCCTTCCTTGAGTGTCTACTTACATCCTGATTGTCTACTTCCGCGAGTGACCCGATACATCCCGAAGCCGATGCTTGCATTCGCCGCTTTCCATCCTTGGCGCGCTCGGAGCCGATCAGTACTTCGTCAGGCGACAAAACTACCCAGCAGGCTGCGGGTAATCAAGTGCCATCCATCCACTAAAACAAAAAGCAGCAGCTTAAACGGCAGCGAAATCAACACCGGGGGCAACATCATCATGCCCATGCTGATCAGCACCGCGCTGATGACCATGTCGATAATCAAAAACGGCAGATACACATTGAAACCCAGCAGAAACGCGGTCTTCAGCTCGCTGAGCATAAATGCGGGCACCAGCGTGCTCGTGCCCACATCGCTCCACTTGCTGGGGTTCTC
>JBBSFP010000474.1:0-1965 GCA_038238625.1 Tepidisphaerales bacterium | reverse complement strand
CTTTTTTCCGAGATCGGGTGAGCCGGCTTGCTGGTGGCCAGCGTGGACAGCATTGTCCAGGGACGATTCACGCCGATCAGTAATTGCCCATGCACCAAACCTGCTTCGGCAATGATGCGTGACATTACAACGAACCCCGTAAGCACAATTGCCACCATCGCAATCGCCGGTCCAATGGTTACGCCCGCTTTCATCAGAAACGCCACCATGATGAGACAGCAGACTATCGTCCCCCAGAATGCCGCCGGATAATAAATGAAACGTCCGCGCGATTCGCTGGGGCGCGCCCCGCGAAAAGCCTGCGCAATTACCATCGCCCAGTGACGTCGGCCGACCCAGACGATCATCATGGTAAAGGCAATAATGGCCCCCAAATGCTGGTCCAGTCGACCATTGATTGTCCCGTCACCGGTGCGAAAGCCCAGCCACATCTGCACGATGTTTCGAAACACATAAAAGCCCCACAAGCTCAAGGCCACCGAGTTGGACAAAAAATAAGTAACCCCGACCACCGTGAAAAAGACGGTGGCATCCTTCATCTTGGTATCCATGAACACCCAGGGCCGATTCTCAAAAAGAGACCAGAGATCATAGTGAAGCGAAATCAGGGGAAAATAGTTGGGCCAATACGCGGCACTACCGTTCCATAGGTGCAGCAGGAGAATGCAGAAAAACGCGACCCAGAAACTGCGCTTCGACAGGAGGGTATTAAAATATTTTCGTGGCGCGGGTGGCTCGACCAGCGAAGTGTAAATGGCAGCCAGCGGAAAGAGCAGGCGTTCGTTTTCGTACCACTGCTTGCGCACGATGGATGTGATGCAAAGCATGGCTCCGTAAAGGGCGAAGATGAATATGGCCCAGATCAGGCCCGCTTGGACCCAGGCTGCATAAGGCGGGGGCCCCTGGCCGGTCCATCGACCCAGGTATCCCATGACGATCGGATCGTTCATCCATTGGCTGGGCTTGTCGCCACTGAATTTTGGAAATAGCCATCGCGGTAGATTCAATTTGTCAGCGATCTCCACGAACTGGCTGTTGCCTCGCGCCAGCCACCAGGGGGAGACCAGCGCTGGTGGAAAGAAGCGCATTAACCCGCTGCTGGGCAGTCCGCAGCCGATGAGGGTCATTGAAAATGCGACCGTAATCTCTCCGCCGCTCAGGGCCCACTGCGGTTTCCACCGGCTCAGGGGACCATTCACCAGCAAAGCCGACAAAAACAAGAGCATGACCACCCCCAGCGGCAGGTTGTTACCCACCAGCATGGAGTTGTTCAGTGCGTAGTCGTTATAGGGGGTGAGGGCGCAGATGATGATCACGCCGGCAATCCCCATCAGGATCGAGCGCCAGGTGATGGCACCGCGCGGCGGAGGAGCATCAGGCAGAAGTTCGGAGCTGACCGTGGGCTGGGCCACGAGCGGGATGATACCCACCGCTCAACCGATGGGCATGGTCCTGACGATAATTCATATTTCTTCGGTGAACCGGTTGACGCATCTGCCGCAGAAGGTAGGTTTTGGTGGTCGTGAGTTCAATTCCACCCGCCCCACTTGCTAAGGGCACCGCCAAACGTAATGTCCGCGAGCCGGTAACGGCAAGTGAGGCGGACTGTACGCCCATCCCGCTTGGCACCGCCCACGGGCGTGACCACGCCCAGCCTTCCCAGCCAGCGAAACTCCCCATCGAAGATGACCCATCGCGAGAACAGGGGAAAAGACAGGCCAGGATTGATGCCGACGCGGCGTTGCTCCGCATCATGCCTGAGCTCAAAAACATCTCCGCCCGGCAGCTTGTTGTCTGGATGTTCAGCTTCATTCGGCCCGTAGTCGGGCTGTGCATCTATTCATGTTTATTGTTGGCGTTCTGGGTGGGAACCGAAGTGCTGACTAACCACGAAATGGGCGCGGCGATCGATCAAATCAAACTGCTGCACAGCGGCGACACGCCGGGCACTGGCTTCTGGGGATG
>JBBSFP010000473.1:0-1982 GCA_038238625.1 Tepidisphaerales bacterium | reverse complement strand
TGCCATCCACCGCTTTCACATGTCCAACCGTTCGCGAGAAAATTCCCCTGCGGATCGGAAACCATGTTCGCAGATCGCGCACTTGCAGCAATGGATTGCCGACCGGCAGTGGGGGTGGATTAGGACCGGCGTTTTTCGCCGATGGTTGATCGATCGTCTGCGTCACGGAAAAATTACCTTTCTAAAATCGGGATGGATTGATTGTAGCCCGTGGGCGATTTCACGAACGCCGATAATCCAGATCGGGCATCGTCTGGGGGGCTTCACCAAAATGGTCCGCCAGATGACAGGCCCCCCAATGCTGCGGTTTAGATTCGCGCAGCATCGGCTCCTGCTGCGCACATACCCGCAACACCTTGAATCGTTCCTCCATCGCCGCCACTTCCACCTGCTGGTCCACCCCGACAGCGGCGGCGGCGCTGCGAGTTAACGGACATCGAGGATGAAATTTGCAGCCACCGGGGAACCGCGCTGGGTTGGGCACCGTGCCTGGAATTGTCTCCAGCCGCTCCGTACGCGCCCCTAATTTCGGAACGGACCGCAGCAAGCCCTGTGTATACGGATGCTGAGGGTGATCGAAAATCTCTTCAACGCCCGCGAATTCCACCACGCGGCTGGCGTACATCACCGCAACCACATCCGCATTTTCCGCAACCACGCCTAGATCATGCGTGATCAGCAAAATCGACATGCCACGCTCCCGTTGCAGCTTGCGCAGCAATTCTAAAATCTGCGCCTGGATGGTCACATCCAGCGCGGTGGTCGGTTCATCAGCAATGAGCAATTTGGGCTGACAACTCAGCGCCATGGCAATCATGACGCGCTGCCGCATTCCACCGGACATCTGGTGCGGATACTCGCGCAGGCGACGATGCGGATCGGCAATACCAACATCGTGCAGGCTTTGCTCAGCCACCTCCAGGGCGCGGTGGTACCTCACTTTTTGATGAAGCATCACGGCTTCGGCGATTTGATCGCCGATGGTGTAGACCGGATTCAGGCTGGTCATCGGTTCCTGGAATATCATGGCGATGTCTTTCCCCCGCACGCCGCGCATCTCAGATTCTGGCAGGTGCAAAAGATCGCGCGGATTTTCATGGCCGTTCTGAAGAATCACCTTGCCACCCAAAACTCGACCCGGTGGCTCAGGTATGAGGCGCAGGATTGACAGTGCCGTCACCGACTTGCCGCAACCGCTTTCGCCGACGAGGGCCACCGTCTGCCCCGGGTAAACCACCAGCGACACATCACGCACCGGGCGAATCTGCCCGCGTTCGGTATCGAAAGCGATGTTAAGGTCTTTAAGTTGCAAAAGGGGTTGAGCCATAGCTATCCGTTCGTATCCATCAGTTGTCAGTCAACGCCACGCAAGCGCGGGTCCAGAGCATCGCGCAGAACATCTCCGAGAATGTTCAGCGCCAAGCTTAAAACCCCGATCGCCACTGTTGCTGCCACCAGTTGCCACCAGACACCTTTGAGCAATTCTACCTTGGCATCATCAATCATGTGCCCCCAACTGGGGCGATCAGAAATTCCCAGCCCCAGGAACGACAACGCCACCTCAGCCTGAACATATCCCACCGCGCCCAGGCTGAACGTGATTATCACGAGGTGAAAAACGTTGGGCAGAATATGGCGAAAAATGATCCGGACATTCCCTAACCCCAGTGCCCGCGCAGCGAATACGTCATCGCGGTCCCTGTGCTTAAGCGTTTCACCGCGAATCAGCCTGCATATTCCAACCCAATCGGTCACCCCGAGCGAAATAATGATGATCCACAATTCCGACAGCTCACGATCAAAAATCTTCCTCCCTTTCAATCCATAGACCAATGCCAGGACTAGCAAAATCCACGGCACCGAGCTCACTGTGGTATAGAGCCAGGTAATGACGTCATCGATCCACCCTCCGAAATAACCCGCCATCACGCCCAGCGCAACGCCGATGGTTAAGCTGATTGACGATGCTACCACGGCTATAG
>JBBSFP010000472.1:0-1987 GCA_038238625.1 Tepidisphaerales bacterium | reverse complement strand
GTGTTGCAGGGTATCGTAGGGATCCTGACTGGTGGCGATGGTGACGCCGTTGACCTTTAACGACAGCGAGAAATCCGAAAGAGGGACGTTCTGGCTGAATCCATCATTGACGTCGACAACCCCGTTGCGATTGCTGTCGGCCCAGGTGACATGGCGTTGCCATGCGGTGGTGGCATCCACGCGCATACCCGCCAGCAGATTACCCAAGTCAAGATCAAAGGCGCGCTGCTGCGCGAGGGCCCCTTCATGCCATGCGACAACCGGTGTGGCAGAATCACGCTTGCGGGCGTAAAGCTGGGCCGCGGCGCCGGCGTCTACCCGGCCGGCACCCTGCTCGCTATCCAGTGGCTGGATTGTTTGCCAGCGGCCCGTGCGATCAACGCTGCCCTTGCGCGCTGACCACGGACTGCCATCAAATGTGAAAACTTTGTCGGCACTGCTCATCAGCACTGCCCGCATCAAAAGGGGATCGGTCGGCAAGCGATGGGCACGCCCGTACGAAGCCATGTCGGCGACCAGCCCGCTGACAATCGGGGCGGCAAAACTCGTCCCGTCGCCTGTTCCATAAGGAGTCGCAGTCTGCCAGTTGTTGGCTGCGAGATTGATGGTCTGGCCGGGTGCTACCAAGTCGGGTTTTGTGCGCAAATCACTGGGCAGGGAGTAATCGCTCGTTCCCCGCACCTGCCGAAATCGGCTGCTCGCCAGCGAACCTACCGCCACGGCATTGAACGATCCGCCGGGCACGTCCAGCACCGCAGAATTATTCGCATTGGCCACCGCGCCCACCGTGGTCATGCTGTAGCGTTCGCTGACGTAGTCGAGGATCAGGTTCAACTTCGCCACATTGGGCCGGTTGGAGGGTTCCCCCTGCGAGAGGTTGAGCACCTTTGCTCCATGGGCCGCGGCATAAAGAATCCCATTACCCACGGCGTTGTCGTCAAAAATCCCGCTGGCATCGGTGATGCGTGCATTCAGAATACTGGCACCTGGTGCCACACCGATGTAATAGCCGGAGTCGTGCCCGGCGATGATTCCCGCGATGCCGGTGCCATGCCCGATGCCGGGGGCGGTGTCGGTGGTGAGGCCGTCGCCAGTGAAATCGCGCGACAGCACGATCGAGCCATGAAGAGCCGGATGATCAGCATCAATGCCCCCGTCGACGATGGCTACCAATGTGCCGCGTCCGTTGCCGAGGATTGCCTGGGCCTGAGAAACGTGAGTAGTGGAAAATTCCGGCGTTAGAATCGGCGAGGCAATCGCCGCCTGTGACGCCGACAAAAGGGCGAGGGATGCAATCGACTGGAGAATGAAGGGGCGTTTCACTGGCATGGCATGAGAAATTATCGGACGCCGGGCCAGCAAAACGTGAAATGTAATACTCTGCCCGCTCAACTTGCCGGTTAATCGGGGTTTGAAATGATCGATAAAAAATCGCCGGGTTTGACTGTCCACGGTAAACTGCCGGGCATGTCGTTTTGCCATTCGCTGACGTTATTTTGCACGCTGCTGTGGGGTACCACGACTGGTGCCGCCGGTCCGGCTTCGTATCCGGACAGCGTGGCAACGTCGGCACCGATGGGAAATCCGGGCGTGTTCCCACCCGCATCCATGCCGATCCTGGTTAACAACGAAGGCACAAAGCCCACGGTGCAGGAGATCAACGAACGGGTGGCGCAGTTGGGAGATGAGTCGTATCAAAAGAGACAGGAAGCCCAGCGTGTGCTGCGGGGATGGGTTCAGTGGGCGGAGCCAATTTTGCGGGATGTGGCCGCAGAGATGGGACCGCTGGGCAAAGACCGCGAAATCAGCAGCCGCGCGCGGCAGATTCTGGAAGATGCCACATGGGCATTACCGACCGATCTTGACCCGGAGCTGCACGCCCGCGTCGAGGCCTATGCCAGAGCGGATTTTGACCAGAAATCTTTGATCCTTGGCAACATGTTGGCTTCAAATGTGCCGGTGACCCAGTCAATCGTGGCCCGGTTGC
>JBBSFP010000471.1:0-1988 GCA_038238625.1 Tepidisphaerales bacterium | reverse complement strand
GTATGACATCTTCTGCACGCAATATTGCGGAAGAAGCCACTCGCAGATGCGCGCTAAAGTGGTTGTGCAAACCCCCGAGGACTATACGAAGTGGATGGAAGAGGCGATCCGCATCGACAACACCATGCCGCCCATCGATCACGGTGCGAAGCTCTACAAGATGAAGGGCTGCAATAACTGCCATACCATCGACGGCAGTGCCGGCACCGGCCCGACGTGGAAAAATGTGTTTGGCCATGAAGTGAAATTCGCGGACGGCAGCACGATCGTCGCTGACGAGCGATATCTCCGCAGCATGATCACTAACCCGAACAACCGCATCATCGCCGGTTTTCAGGGCGTCATGCCCAGCTTTCAGGGGATGCTGAAAGACAAAACGCATGATGTGGACGACCTGATCGAGTTCATTAAATCGCAGAGTGATAAAGGCCAGGGCCCTGCGCAGCCGGCGCCTGCCCAGCCGGCGACAGCGCCGTCGCCGGAGACTCAGCCGTCGCCCGCGTCAGCTGCGCCGGCAACGCAGCCGTGATTGTTGCGGCCTGATGCGGATCGAACATGACGTTAAAAACGTCGCCGCGGCCGTGCCTTGATTTGATTCGTGAAACGTTGCCTGTTGTTTGGCTATCGGAGTGAGATATGTCTGTCGCATTGCCTAATGTCAGTCTTCCCTTCCATGGCGACGAGCCGGTCCATGGAGACAATTACATCAACCATTCCAAGGGCATTCTCTCCTGGATTTTCACCCTCGACCACAAGCGCATTGGCCTGATGTATATGGCGGTCATCCTGGCGAATTTCCTTTTGGGCGGGATTTTCGCGCTTCTGCTCCGCACCGAATTGCTCAGCCCCAAGCCGTGGATGCTCCACGATCCCGAAAACACACTGCAGTTCTATAACAATATGTTCACCCTCCACGGAGCGGTGATGGTTTTCCTGTTTATCATCCCGGCGGTGCCTGCCATTTTGGGCAACCTGATTCTGCCGCTGATGCTGGGCGCCAAGGACGTCGCATTTCCGCGATTGAATCTACTCAGCCTGTGGGTCTACGCGCTGGGCGGGCTGTTTTTCGTTTATGTGCTGCTCAGCGGTGTCTTTCATGCCGCCACGGGACATGATCTGCCGGGCGGTTTTGGCCTGGATACCGGCTGGACGTTTTACACGCCTTACAGCACCGCCAAATCAGCCGGCAATGTCGTCGCCGCCACCATGGGTGCATTTATCCTGGGATTCAGCTCTATCCTGACGGGTGTGAATTTCGTGGCGTCCATCCACACCCTTCGCCCCAAAGCAATGACCTGGTTCCGCATGCCCCTGTTTCTCTGGGCGCTTTATGCCACCAGCATCATTCAGATTCTCGCAACGCCCGTGCTTGCGATCACGCTTCTGCTGCTGATGAGCGAACGTGTCTTTCATATTGGCATCTTCGATCCCGCGCTCGGCGGTGATCCAGTGCTCTTCCAGAGCTTCTTCTGGTTTTATTCGCATCCGGCCGTCTACATCATGATCCTGCCCGCAATGGGTGTAATCAGCGAAGTGATCTCGGTTTTCAGCCGCAAACATATCTTCGGCTATACCTTCATCGCGGGCAGTTCGGTGGCGCTGGCGCTGCTTGCGTTTTTGGTCTGGGGCCATCACCTTTTCGTCAGCGGCCAATCGCAGATCGCCAACGTGATCTTCAGCCTGTTGACCTTCAGCGTGGCGATTCCCTCCGCCGTCAAAGTCTTCAATTGGACCGCGACGCTTTATCGTGGCTCCATTCGATTTAACACTCCGATGTGCTTCGCGCTCGGGTTTATCATGCTGTTCACGTTCGGCGGTTTAACCGGCCTGTTCCTGGGCGCGCTGGCCACCGATGTGCATCTCCACGACACCTATTTCGTCATCGCCCACTTCCATTACGTCATGATGGGCAGCACGCTGTTCGCCTTCCTGGCGGGAATGTATTACTGGTTCCCAAAGATCTTCGGGAAGATGTTTAACGACAATGT
>JBBSFP010000470.1:0-2033 GCA_038238625.1 Tepidisphaerales bacterium | reverse complement strand
TTCGCGGTAGGGGAGTTCGCCTTGCTTCAGCAGCGCCATCCACTGCGCCTGCTCATCGCCCAGCGTTGAATCCGGGAAGGGCAGCGCCTCGGGTAGCGCTGACAATTTTTCCCGGGCTCGGATGTGCCGCTCCATGGCTCCCCATCCACTGCCGTTGAACAGGATCTCCGTGGGCTTGCGATCGGCATGCGCGTTCATTTTCTGGTAGATGGCCTCGACCTCGCGGGCGGGTGCGCGGCGGTCCAATTCAGCATTGACGGCATTGATCGCGCCCATCCATTCGCCATGCACCGCTTTGGCATCGACCTGAGCAAGGCCGTAAAACTCAACCCAGCTCCAACTGCTCTTTGGCGGCATGGACATGTATTCCGCCTGGGTGTAGGCGAGTCCAGCCTGGATTTCGATATAGCCATGCTCGTCTTTTCCCAGGAAATCCTGCCAGTGCTGGTCGCCGGAGAACTGCCCCCATACCCAGAGTTTCCGCCCCTTGAGAATGGCGGTGCTGGTTTGAATAAGACCCTTGCCCGTTTGGTCGAGTGATGTGATCCAGGGTCGCTGCCCCGGAGGGATGATCATATATACATCGGCAGCGTGGGGATGATTCACCGGGTAGCTGGCATCAAACCCGCTGTAATCGGGCATCGGGGCGGGCCTGATTTTCCCATCGTATTCGTGCCGCGCGGCGCTGGTGGTGGGGCTGATTGCGCGGTGCCCTTTTTGTTCCGGGACGGTGATGTTCGACCACCAATACATGGGGATCGCATGGTCATGCGGATTGGTGATGCGCACATACACATGCAAAAATTCGGAGCCCGGCGGGAGGGCCACATCGATTTGGAACACCACCCGCCGCGCGCGCTCAAGCTCATAGAGTCGCAGGATCGGCTGTCCATCATCGCCCTGTATGCGGGCGGCAAAAAGGGGGGAGCAGGTGAGCGGACTATGCCCGAACAATCCGATGTTCCATTCGACGCCACCGCTGATCCACGCATCGCGCACGGCAAAGTTTACGGGTTGAAAAACCGGGTTCACATGTAACAGTTCGCGCCCCGATGGCTTGTGAATGAGCGACATCAGGCGGCCGCCGATTTCCAGCAGAAACGTGGCCTTGAGCACCTCATTTTCGAGGATGGCGGTTTTGAACGAGCGCGGCACGCGTGCGCGGTCGTACACATCCTGCACGCGGTAGGGGAGCAGGTGATTTTCCTGACCTTTTTCTGGATATTCCAATTGCCCCGGCGTGCCGAATTCGGCCACCCGAGCGGCCGAGCTCATACCGATTGCCGGCCGGAGGCGCGGCAGGGGATTTTCCGGTCCCATATGGGCTGCGGGCATTGAGTGCGTGGAAAGCTGGAGGTGAGTCATCATTTCTCCAAGGAGTTTATCTTGACATTCGTGGCGATCCAAATTATTATAACGCTCGATAATAATCAATTAGCCGCGTCAAAAATGGCTTCGCAACTGCTGCTACTCATTTCAGTTGAAAGCTGTGCGTTTGAATTTTGGCCGGCCCTGCCAACGTGAACGTTTTAAGACCGCCCGCGAACTCTTGCAAGACATTGATGGATATTGTGACCGATCCAGCCTCCGGCCGAAAAATCGTGCTCAGTCTGCTGGCGCATCCGGATGATGCGGAGATTCTGTGCGGCGGAACGCTGGTTCGATTGTCGCAGGCGGGTTGGAAGGTACACATCGCCACCGTCACTCCCGGCGATTGTGGCACGATGACTGAAGATCGCTGGCAAATTGCCGCGCGTCGAACCGCCGAAGCCCGCGCCGCCGCGGCCGTTATCGGTGCCACCTATCACTGCCTCGACGAGCGTGATGCGCTGGTGGTCTATGATAAACCCACCATCGCCAAGGCAATTGACCTCATGCGTCGGCTGCACCCGGCGCTGGTGATCACGCACGCGCCGCACGATTACATGATCGATCACGAACAGACATCGCTGCTGGCGCGTGGTGCCAGCTTTGTGTATGGTGCGCCCAATGCCTCGGCTACGGTGCCGCGGCCCGAAGGCGCGGCAATCCCG
>JBBSFP010000469.1:0-2054 GCA_038238625.1 Tepidisphaerales bacterium | reverse complement strand
TCCTCGTGGAGCAAAACGCCCGCATGGCACTGGGCATCGCCCATCGCGGATATGTGATGCAGAGCGGCCACATGATCAAAAGTGATACCGCCCCCAGGCTGCTCAACGATGCAGATGTGCAGCGAGCCTACCTGGGTGGTTGATGCGTTGCTTCAATCAATCGATCGGGTGGTGCGATCTATCAATTCGGCGTTTTCAGCATCTCGCTGCTGGGAGCCGACGCCGCCCCCGACCGCTGAGCGGGCATCGGAATCACCTCTACAGCCCCTAATTTTTCCAGCTGTGGTTTTACGATTGCGGCGGGTGCAACCACCACCAACGTCATGCGTCCTGCATCCACATATTTTGCAATGACCTGGCGAATCTCCGCCGCCGACACCTGGGCCACGCGCTGCGGATATTTTTCGTAATAGTCAGCGGGATATCCGTTGAGTTCTCCGTCAATTCGCATTCCCGACTGAGCCTGGATCGTCTGCATCCGCATAATCATGCTGCCGGAGACGCGCAGTTTTGCTTCACCAAGTTCGGCCGGTGTGACATCGACTTCACGAAGATCATTCAGCACTTTAAGTGCTGCTTCCACAGTTTCTGCGGTTGCATCCACACGCGTGGATGTGCCCACCGTGAACGCACCCCCATGACGGCCTGGATCAAATAATCCGCTGATCCCATACACCAACCCCTTCTGCGCCCGCACATATTCACCCAGGCGCGAATTGATCCCCGCCGACAATATCTGCCCCGCCAGTGCCCCGGCGAATTTGTCTTCGTTATGAATATCGTACGCGGCAATCCCCATGCGAATGACCGCTTGCCTGGCATCCGGTGCATCGATCAGGATGATTCGCCGTTTTGTCGGAATCTGGGGTAGTTCGTAAGCGGGTCTTTCTTCGTTGCCCACCAATAACCCATCTAACAGTTTCTGCGCAAGCGTCGCGCCATCCGATTCCGAAACGTCCCCCGCAAAAATCAACAGCGCGTTGCCCGCCGTGTCGTGTGGATCGGCAGGCGCATAATAAGACGCCACGAAATGTTTCACGTCCTCCAGGGTCACCGAAGCCACTGTGGCGGGCGTTGCATAGCGCCCCAGCGGGCTGTTGCCATAAATCCGCTGCAGATACTCGTGTTCTGCCACCGTCGCCGGTGTGTCCTGCCCCTGCAGCAATTGATTGGTCAGCTGTGCTTTCACCTGCGCAAACTCTGCAGCATCCAGGCGGGGCTCCGCTAACATTTCGTGCACGCGATCAATGGAATGGGCCAACTGATTGCTGGTGCAGGTCACATGAATGCGCGTGAAATCACCGCCATCGTTAGTGGTCAGCGTGATGCCGCGCTCGTCCAGATCGTGGCTGAACTGGGAATAGGTCAAGCCGGCGGTCCCATGATGCAGCATCTCCACCGAAATACCCGCCAGGCCCTCTTTACCGTCCGGCTCCGAGTGCGAACCGTGCCGAAGCACCAGGTCCCAGTGCACCAGTGGAAGGCGGTTCTCGCTCATCACAATCACCTTGGCACCCCTGAGATTGCTCTCCGTGCCTTTTTGAAAATGAGCAACCATTTCTGAATCCGGCATCGGTGGTGCCGTTGGATAGCCCTCCGGAAATTTAATCTGGCGGCCTTCGATGGGCCGCGTGGCAGGCACGACACTCGCATTGATCGTCGACTCTGCCTGCGTCGCCGCTGCTTGCGTATCACGCCCGGTCGGATCGGGCTTAATCACCAGCAACGTTGCCTGCTGCGGCTGCAAATACTTTTGGGCAACCCTTAGAATATCCGCTGGCGCGATCGCGCGCAGCTTCCGCAATTCGGTGTTCACCCGATCTGGATCCTGGCCAAATTGCGACTCCTGCCCCAGTTGCGTTGCCAGGTCCGCTGCTGTCTGCCGATTCTCGATAATGGAAACCATTGCCTGCGTCTTGGCCTTTTCCAGTTCGGCACCGCTGACGCCATGCTCGCGCACATCGTCAACCAGCTGCAGCATGATCTTCCTGGCTTCGTCAGGGGCATGCCCCTGCAGCAAGGTGCCATGCAACATCAGCACCCCGGCATCCTCC
>JBBSFP010000468.1:0-2057 GCA_038238625.1 Tepidisphaerales bacterium | reverse complement strand
GGGCGTGGCGATGCAGCAAATCCCGCAGCCAGAGGCGTTTGAGGGTTCACTGCGCCCGTACCAGCTTCGCGGGCTGCACTGGCTGGCGTTTTTAGATCAGTTGGGCATCGGCGCTTGCCTGGCCGATGACATGGGCCTGGGAAAAACCATTCAGTTTATCGCGCTGCTGCTGCACGAGCGCACCGTTGTTCAAGGCGGGCCGGAGCCAAAACCGCTGGGCCCCACGCTGCTGTTTGCCCCCACGTCGGTGGTGGGTAACTGGGTGCGCGAGTTGCAGCGTTTCGCCAAGCCGCTGCGCGTGCTGGTGCATCACGGTCCGGATCGGCTGACGGGCGATGCATTTGTCAGCGCCGCTGCCACCGCGGATATCGTTATTACTTCCTATGCCCTGGCGCATCGCGATAAGGATGATCTGCAGCGCGTGGCTTGGCGTCGGCTCGCGCTGGACGAGGCGCAGAAGGTAAAGAACCCCGCCGCCGCCGCTACCCTGGCCATCCGCGCCATCAGCGCTTCGCGTCGCGTGGCCCTCACGGGTACACCAATTGAGAATCACCTCAGCGAATTGTGGTCGATCATGGAGGTGCTCAACCCCGGGCTCCTCCCGTCCGCCGCCGAGTTCCGCGAACGTTTTGCCGTGCCGATCGAAAAACTGGGGGATCGTGACAAGTCCGACCGCCTGCGCCGGATGATTCGCCCGTTTATCTTGCGGCGGCTCAAGAGCGATCCCGACATCGCCGGTGATTTGCCTGAGAAGATGGAGATGCGTGTTTACTGCAATCTCACACCCGAGCAGGCGGGGCTTTACGAGCGGCTGGTGGCTGATTCGATGGAACAGATTGATGCCGCCACCGGGATTCGCCGTCGCGGGCTGATCCTTTCGGTGCTGACGCGTCTCAAGCAGGTGTGCGACCATCCGCTGCTGCTCAAGCAAAGCTTGGCGCGGCCGCAGGCCACTGCCGATGGGGAGGATCGCCGCCGAAAATCTTCAGGAGGTGTGCCGAGGCTGGAGGGGATCCCGCTTGACGGGCGCAGCGGCAAGTGCGAACGGCTGGTCGAGATGCTCGAGGAAGTGATCGAAGAAAACGATGCCGCTCTGGTGTTCACGCAGTTCCGCGAGATGGGGCATCTTTTGCAGCACATGATTCGCCAGCGGCTTGGGGTCAATCCGATATTTTTGCATGGGGGCACTCCCGCGCGCGATCGGGATACCATGATCGAGCGGTTTCAGGCGAGCCGCGATCCGGCGCTGGGCCCCGATGCCAAGCCAACGGTGCCGATTTTTCTACTGTCGTTGCGCGCCGGTGGGTTGGGGCTGAACCTCACCGCCGCCAACCATGTGTTCCATTTCGACCGCTGGTGGAACCCCGCCGTCGAGCAGCAGGCCACCGATCGCGCCCACCGGGTGGGGCAAACCCGCAAGGTGCAAGTGCATAAATTCGTGTGCATCGGCACCATGGAAGAACGCATCGACCGCCTGCTCACCGAAAAGCTGGCGTTGGCGGATCGGATCATCGGCTCGGGCGATGAATGGCTGACCAATTTCACCACCGACCAGCTACGCGAATACCTGTCGTTGTCGAATGAAGCCGTCGGAGAATTTTGAAATGATGGATAAGCAACCTTTCGAATCAGATCTTGTTGAGGCCCAGAGCGGGGAGGCGCGCGCGGGCGTGGCCATCGCGGGGGAGCACGCCGGAGCGCAAGCTGCTGCAGCGGAGTCGGCGGCAGCCGGGATTTCGGCAGCGGAGACCGCGGCAGCCGGGACGGCCGCGGGGGTTCCTGGCCCCGACACATTTTGGTTGTTAACCGACCCCGGTGCCTTGCCCCCCCCCTCGCTGGCGAAGGTCAAGCCCGTGCTCGAGCGGCTGGGTCCCTCCCCATTTCCCCAAAGCCGTTTCCCCTTCGTGGGTTTTCTGGCGACCCTCTACGATCACATCGCCGAACCCTGGCAGCGATCGCCTTAATCCCTTCCACGCGCTAAATCGGCCATCACGTCACGATGTTGCAACCCCGGAGCCTCACCGGGTTGCGCAGCAAGGGTTTCCAGCCAGTGGGGG
>JBBSFP010000467.1:0-2076 GCA_038238625.1 Tepidisphaerales bacterium | reverse complement strand
GGCATAGGCCTGATCGCCAAAACCAGGTTCAAGCCCAGCATGTGGTGCTCGACCAACCGTGATATCGAGTGCAGCATCTATACGATTGGCCTGATTATGCTCGAGAAAATCAGAGCCACGCCCCCACAAGCACTGGCTGCCATGCTCACACTCTCGGAAACAGTGACAGGAAAGTGGGGATGACTCAGTTACGCCTCCTGTTGCCCCCCGGCGGCAGGAGGCGTATTCTATTTTTGAGCTTGGGGCCGTAGCTCAATTGGCTAGTAGCGCCTCGTTTGCAACGAGGAGGTTGCCGGTTCGATCCCGGTCGGCTCCATTTGTTGTTCAATCCATCGGTTGTCTGAAATCCACTCATTGCCCGCCTGGGGCCGCCCAACCATGGCCATGCAAAATCCTACCCCTCATCCCGGGCGCTCGTGGAGCTCTGACCAGCTTCTGCGGCTCGAATATGAATGGCGGCGGCTACAGCGCTCCTTCGCATATCATCCCTCGGTGCGCGTGATCCCTTTGCATGGCGATCCACCTGATGAATACCAGTTTGAACTGCGCGTGCGCACGCTCGGGGTGAGCGATGAGGGTGAGTTACGGTATCTGACAGACTGCTCGGTGCACGTGAGTTTGCCCGATGCGTTTCCTTATGAACCGCCTTTGCTTCGTCCGCTGCAAGCGGTGTTTCATCCCAACGTGACGGTGGATGAGATGCTCATCCTCCCGCCATGGGATCCCAAGAATACGCTGGTGGATCTGGTGGGCCAGATGGGTGCCCTGTTGGCCTTTCAGACTTACGATCCATGGGATGTGTGGAACCCCGCTGCGCTGGATTGGCTGAACGTCAACTCGAGTTATTTGCCGACTGATCCGAACCTTGATTTTCGTCCCGAAGCCGGCGGCGAACCCTTAATGCGCATCGCACGGCATGCGGCGGTGAGTATCCAGCAGTCGGACAATCAGCTCCGTGAATTCAGTCAATCGCTCTCGCACCCCGATGGTCCCTCGCAGGGGGATTTACATCGATTCGTGCAACAAGTGCGGCTGGGGATGAGTCTTTTCACTGATGATGACATTCCCGCTGCTGCGCGGTCCGCTGCTGCGGAAGTAGACGACTGGGCCGGGCAATTACCGCAGACCTGGAACCTATGGGCGGAGCTGCGCCGGCGCAGCGCTTCCATCGCCGCCGCGGATGGGGCGATCGGTCAGCTCAACGGTGCCATCGCCGATCTGCGGCATCGCACGCAAAAACTAGAGCACTATGCGCCGCCCATTTCCGAAAATTCGGACCCCGCGCATCGGTTGCTGGCTCTGCCTGCGACGCCCGAATTACAAGCGGCGCTTGGCGCAGTGCAAACTTCTTTGAATCTCGCCCAGCAGGCGCTGTCTTCCGCCAAAGGCAAGCTGCCCAAGGTGGCAGACCTATCGCCGTTGATCACCCCCGCGATCGGCACTTTGCAGACGTTCATCATGGAACAGATCGGTGCCATTCACGCGCTGGCCGAAAGGGCCGCCGCTGACATTCGGCTGCTAACCCGCGAAGCCGCACCCGTGGTGCAACGCGCTTCGCAGGAGGCGGCAGTTTTACAACGGCTGGTGGAGTGGCGTGAATATGCGGACTTGCAGCAACGGGGCGATGCGTTGGCTGCACAGGTTTCGCACTGGGGCAGCGCGGGGATTCAGGCCTACTACATGGCCGGTGACGAAACCGACTACGGCCCCTTCGAACTCGAACAACGCCTGGAGCTGGGTGCGATTGCCATCTGTGTACGAAATGCCAGTCGGACTGGTGTCGAAGTGTGGGATCTGATGCGTGGTGTGCGGCTTGGCAAAACCGATTTGCCTGAGATCACCGTGCCCTTGGTTGATCCGCAGACCAGGGAATCGTACGAAGCAACGTTTCGCCTCACTGCACGCGCCGATGAACTGCGCCTGCAGTTCACATTCCTGGCCGCCGAAACACAGCGACTGCTGGTCGCTCTCAAGCGTCCATCCTCGCAGTCCTCATCTGGCTGCGGGCGGTTGATCCAGCAATTAGCCGCGCCCGATGCTTTTAACGAACTGGCGGCGCGGCATGACAATTTCATC
>JBBSFP010000466.1:0-2081 GCA_038238625.1 Tepidisphaerales bacterium | reverse complement strand
TTTCCAGCAATCCGGATCGGGGAATCTTGGCCAGTTCTATAACTTTTTTCTCGTTCAACCCGTCAGCGGTCCGTTAGTGACCGACGGTCCTGCCGCGCCGATTGCTAAGGAAGTCGCATCCCCTGGGTTCTATTCGATGGATTTCGGCAAGACGGGCATCAGCGCGGCCGTCACTGTCACCACCCATTGCGCGTTCCATAGCTATGTCTTCCCCGCTGGGGCACCGGCTCATCTGGTCATAGACCTGTCAACCAGCGCCCGTGAGAAAAATATGGGGGCAGTCCGGCCACAAAGCATCAAAATTGCGTCCAGCAGCCCAGGTGCCGTTGGGGGCTCAATGACCTTCGCGGGCCAGCCCACACTTTATTTTCAATTGGAAACGAATTTGCCTTCCAGCGTTCTGGCGGCGTGGAGCGGCAAAGAAGTAACGGCGACGATCCCCCCGGAGTGGGTGGCGCCCAAACAGCCCACCGGCATTGTCCTGTCGGGCACTGCGTCCAAGGAACCGGTCCTGATCAAGGTTGGATTCTCGTTCCGCAGTGTGGAGCAGGCCAAGGCGAATCTAACCCGTGAAATTCCAGCTTGGAATTTCAAAGCCACCGTCGATGCCGCCCGTGCGTCCTGGAACACCGCCTTGTCGCGAATCAAGATCGAAGGCGGCACCAATGACCAGCGCACTATTTTCTACACGGCTCTCTACCATAGCCTGATTAAGCCAATCGATCTCACCGGTGAGAGCCCGTTCTGGACCGATGATCGCCCACTTTACCTCGATATTGCCACGATGTGGGATGTTTATAAAGATCACTTGCCGATGTTGATGACTTTCTATCCCGAGCGAGGCACCGCTATTGTGAATAGCCTGCTCACCACCTACGAGCATTTTCAGTTTGACTCTGCATCTCGGATGGCCTTCCTGATCCAAAACACGCAAGGCACCGGATTTAACTATCAGGGCACAGCACTCGGCCATCAAGTCATCCTGAATGCGTATGCCATCGGCCTGCCTGGAATCGATTGGACAAAAGCGTATCCCATTCTATTGAAGGCAATGGGTAAGCCGATTGAGAAGCCGCCTAAGCATGTAGTGGACGATTCCTATGCCAGTTTCCTGCTGGCGGCGTTAGCCAAGGACCGCGGAGATCAGTCAACCTGCGAAATGCTGATGGATCGCAGTCGGCGGTGGAAAGCGGGCTACGATCCCAATACCGCCTTGCTCACTGGCGAAACCTACGAAGGTTTGGCAGCGAACTATTCCTGGCAAGTGTGGCATGACCTACCAGCGCTGATTGCCATGCATGGGGGGATCGAAAACGCTCTTCGCGAGCGCGATTTGTTTTTCGGTTTCATACCTGAGCCTGCAGACCTGCCTTTATGGAGCAGCGCGGCGAGCAATAACACAGTACTTGGAGCAAAATTGCCTCCTGGAATGAAAATGGCTCATTTTGAGGGCCTGAATAATCAGCCCGATATCGACTCTTTTCTACCCTACTACCAATTGGGAAGACCGGATCGCGCAGTGGACGTTGTCCGCGCGGCATTGGCTTACCGTTTCGCTACCGGCCGGGGCGGCCTGGCCGGCAACGATGACTCCGGCGGAATTTCGTCATGGTATGTATGCAATGCTCTCGGACTCCAACCGCTCTGCGGCATGGACCGACTCTACATCGGTTCACCCCTCTTCACCCAGATAACCATCGACGCCGGTAAAAAGCCCTTCATCATCGAGACAGTGAATGCAAGTGACGCGAACCGCTATGTGGTCAAAGCTACCTGGGAAGGCAAGACGCTTGAGCAGCCTTGGATACGTGCATCAGATGTTCGTGAAGGCGGTCATTTAATCCTGACCATGGGACCCAAAGCCGTGGCTTGGATGTCGCCCTTGTAATTGTTTCCTCGCTCCCGATTGAAATTCCTAATGCGAAAACTGGAAAGGGGCAAGCAAAAAGCCACGATTATGAATACGCGCGCAACGGAACGGCCAGCCGGTTTATGCTCGTCGAGCCGCTGCGCGTCTGGCGCGAGGTGAGCGTGACTTCCCAGGTGCGGGCGGTATTCATCAGCCGTGATCCCCGGGTCAG
>JBBSFP010000465.1:0-2089 GCA_038238625.1 Tepidisphaerales bacterium | reverse complement strand
TTCGGGCCTGTCTACTCATTGCCGCAATCGCACGGTGATGGGAATCTTGAACCACGACGGTGCCTTTGCGGAATATGTGCGCTTACCCGCGACAAATCTGCACATCATCCCCAAAAATGTGGATGACGATCAGGCAGTGTTTGTTGAACCGTTGGCTGCCGCTTTCCAGGTGCTCAAGCAGATCAAGCTTGATGATCGCAAGTGGGTAACGGTGCTGGGTGACGGGCGGCTGGGATTGCTGGTGGCCCAGGTGTTGCGCGAGGCCGGATGCCCGGTGCGCGTGATTGGGAAGCACGCCGACAAGCTGGCACTGTGTGAAAAATGGTCGATCCGCTCGCGTGCGCTGGCGGATATTTCGCCGCGTCACGATCAGGATGTCGTGGTGGATTGCACCGCTTCGGTGGCGGGTTTTGAGCTGGCAATGCAGATCGTGCGCCCGCGCGGGACCATCGTGCTTAAGAGCACCATGGCCGCGGGCAGGGCATTGAACCTGTCACCGCTGGTCGTGGATGAAATCACGGTGATTGGCAGTCGATGCGGGCCGTTTCGGGAAGCGCTGCGAGCGCTATCTGAAAAGACGGTGGATGTGACCAGCCTGATTCATCGCAGGATGAAATTGCAGCAGGGCGTGGAGGCAATGGAACTCGCCACCCGGCCCGGAGTGCTCAAGGTGTTGCTGATGACGGAGTAATTCATGGCCAAGGAAATTGCTATTGTCTTGAGCAACGGCTCAATCAACTCTGCTGTCACCACGGGGCTGGCGGCGCAGAAGTATCGGCCGGTTTTGCTGCATGTGGAGCCGGCGACTACCGGCGGGCGCGGGCGTGTGGTGTACGACCAGCAGGTAGGGCATTTCAAACCCTATCGCGAGCATGTGCTGGCCATGCCATTTCTGACTACTGTCCATCAGGCCAACCCCGGCGGCAATGATCCGCGCGCCGCCAGCCTGGGTGGGAAGCTTTTAGAACTACTCCCCATGGTGGCGGTGGCGGCGCGATTTGCGGTGCATTACCAGGCGGCCGCAGTTTGCCTTGGCCTGCGGGTGGGGGCGCATGGGGAAGAACTTTCCCAGGCGACCGAGTACGTGCAGATCTGGAATGAAATGTTGAATTTGCCCTGCGCGCAGGCGGAGTTGGAAATCCTCACGCCGCTGCTCGAGCTGGATGCATGGCAGGTCGTAGACGTGGGGTTTCAGGTGGCAGTTCCCTTTGAAAAAACCTGGAGCTGCCTTGAAGAAGGGTCTGAACCGTGCTGGGCCTGCCGGGGTTGCCGCGGCCGGGAGGCGGCATTCCAGCAGGCCGGTAAACCCGACCCCCTGCGCGCCGTGCGGAAGGTTTGAATGCGCTCGCATCTCCGCCACAGTGTCACATCACATCTGTTCGGGATGTTCGATCCCGAGTAGCGAAAGACCGAGAGCCATCGTGCGCGCGGTCAGGTCACACAGCATCAGTCGGCTGCTGCGGGTGGGCTCTTGGCTTTGAATCACTGGACAGTTTTCAAAGAATCCGCTGAATCGCGTTGCCACCTCATAGAGATAGCTTGTCAGGTGATGCGGCTTGAGTTCGCGCCCGACCAAATCGATCGTTTCCCCCAGGCGGAAAAGGTGCTTGGCGAGCTGCAGCTCATGCGCAGATTGCAACTCGATGGTCACGCTTGGATCCAGCTTGATGTCGCGCTCAGCGGCTCGGCGAAAGATCGAGCGAATGCGGGCGTGCGCGTATTGTAGATAAGGCGCGGTGTTACCATCCAGTGCCAGCATCTTGTCGAACGAAAAGATGTAATCACTGACGCGATCCTTGGCCAGGTCGGCGTATTTCAGGGCACCGATACCCACGGCATGAGCGATCTGCATGCGTTGCGATTCCGGCATTTCCGGGCTTTTTTCATTGACCACCGCCATGGCACGCTCGACGGCTTCATCCAACAGGGCCGCCAATTTAACGACACCACCATCGCGGCTGCGAAAAGGCTTACCCTCGTCCCCCAGCATGGTGCCGAAGGCGGCATGCTCGAGCGAAACATTCGGGACCCACCCCGCCAGCCGGGCGGCAGTAAATACTTGCCAAAAGTGGTGCGATTGTCGCGCATC
>JBBSFP010000464.1:0-2091 GCA_038238625.1 Tepidisphaerales bacterium | reverse complement strand
TGGTACAAAGGGGTTGGCGAGAACGACCAGTTTTTGTCGCATGCGTGGTATATCGGCTATGCCCCGGCGGAAAAACCGGTGGTGGCATTTGCCGTTATGGTGGAATACGGCGGCAGCGGCGGGCGCGTGGCCGGGGAGATTGCCAGGCAAATCCTTGATGCGTGCGTGAAGCAGGGATACCTTCAACCCCAGACCACGGCGAGGATGATCCCTGTCGTTGAGCAATGATTTTCTTTTTGCCGCCAGGCGATTTTGCAAAACCCCGGCTCCCAACCTCCGCGTGATCAGTCCGGTCGGCCCCCGACCTGGGTGCCGCGCAGCCCAGCGGAGGGAGTGCCTTCCGCAGACCCGCGATCGTCATCGCTCGATTATTTTGTTGCAGGCGGCGAGACCGGGGAGGGGCGTGGTGCCCCCGCCGGGCCGCCCCCACCCGCTGCCCCGCGCCCGGTCACGCGCCAAGCCGCCCGTGCCGCCTGGTTTGAGCACTCCGTACGCAGTTGGTGGCTGCTGGCATTGCTGTTCATGCTGGCAGTGCTCGTGCTCGGGTTTGAGCAATACACCAATGCATCGCGGGCCGTCTGGCTCTTTGAGCACGGGGAAAAAGTCGATGCGCTGATTGAAGAAGTCGGTGAATTTGTGAAGCGCCCCAATTTCGTGCGCCAGGTGGATGATCCCTGGCCCGTTACCTTCAGCTTCACCACTAATGATCAAAAGGTTCACCGGCTGCGTACCAAGCCCAACGAGTTGACCTATACGGTGCACCCCCTGCAGAAAGTGCCGCTTCACGTCGACCCGGCCGACCCTGATAATCGCTTTACCTTTCGCACCACCAAGCCGTCGGCGATGGGGATAGAGCTCTCGATTCCGCTGGCGTTTCTGACGGTTGCGTTGTTCTTTTTTGCAATTTCCTGGGTGCTGCGCCGCCGGGTGCTGGCGACCTGGAAAGACGGCATGGCGCTGGAGGCGGTCGTGATTGAAATCCGTCGGGCCGCCACCGCGCCGCTGTCGCAACATTTACGCTGCATTGTCGGTGCACAGGGCAGCGGGAACGTGATTGATGTGCTGATTCCCAAGCGCTTGGCTATCTTGCAGCCCGGGGACGCACTTTGGCTGGTGCTCAAGCGGCGCGGCTCAGCGCGAGCGCTACCGGCCATGCGGTATCAATAGCAGCTCCAATTGCCGCGCCTCCGCCCGGCACCGATCGCAATGACCTTCCGCTATGAATGGTCTGCTTCAAAAACTCATCACTGCCACCAATTGGCCGATCCTGGCTTCGGTGTCGTTGCTGTCGATCATCGGCATGATCACCATCTCCGCCGCTGACGTGGGCCAGGTGAACGCACAGCGGCAAGTGCTGTTTTTTGTCATCGGTATCGTCTGCATGCTGGCGTTTCAGCGCTTCAACTACCTGCAGATCGGCCGGCTTTCCTGGCCGTTCTATATCCTGAGCATTTCGCTGGTGATTTACACACTGCTCCCTTTTGGATTCACCAAGAGCAAAGGCCTGTTCGGTGCGCCGCCCATCAACGGCGCGCGGGCCTGGATCAACCTGGGTTTTCTGCACTTGGAACCGGCGGAGTTGACAAAGATCGCCTTTTGCCTGGTGCTGGCGCGCTATCTGCGCTTTCGATCAAATTACCGCACACTTTCGGGCTTGCTGGCCCCGTTTGGACTGGCGTTGTTGCCCATGGTATTGGTGTTAAAGGAACCCGCCCTGGGGATGGCGATGCTGTTTTTGCCCACGTTGTTTGCTGTACTTTTTGCCGCCGGTGCCAAATGGAAACATCTGCTGGCGATCATTGGCATGGGCGTGATGCTGCTGGTGGTGGCGTGGATTGCGGGAAAGGATGTACCCAACGTAGGTCATGTGCCGCTGTTGATTAAGCCATACCAGTGGGTGCGGGTGCAGGCGTTGCTGCATCCGGATGATCCCATGCTGCAGAAGGATGCCTATCAGCAGGAGCGCGCGCTGGAGGCGATCGGGCGGGGGGGGCTGTTTGGAAAGGGGTTGGGCAACATAGAAGCCGGGCGACATATCCCCGAGGGACACAATGACATGATTTTTGCGCTGATCGGTGAACAGCTTGGCCT
>JBBSFP010000463.1:0-2092 GCA_038238625.1 Tepidisphaerales bacterium | reverse complement strand
TTTGGTCTTTTTCGAAGCGGCGGGATTTCGATTGCGATCACGTCCAGCGCCAGCAGCAGGTCTTCACGAAATGTGCCTTGTGCGACAGCGCTGCGCAGATCGGTGGTGGTGGTCGCAATAATGCGAACGTCCGATGGACGCCGCCCCGATTCATCCTGGCGTTCGTATTCGCGATCCTCGAGCAACTGGACAAGCCGAGGCTGCAATCGCATGGGCAGTTGGCCCACCTCTTCGAGCAGCAAAATTCCTTTATCGCAAAACGGCACACTGCCCGACTGCGCCGCGCCCAATCCGGAAGCCGGCCCCGGCATGGAAAGATTAACCGCTGCGCCGAACAGCTCGATTTCGAGTTCGTCGGCGGATTCGTGCCGGCAGATGACGGCGGCGAATGGCCCTGCCGCCTGATCGCTCCATGCATGAACGGCGCGCGCCAGGCGGCCTTTTCCAGTGCCCCGCTCACCTCGAATGAGTAAATTGGCCTGGCTGCGCGACACTTGGCGGGCCGTTTCCACCACTTGCATCATCGAAGGGGTTGCGGTTTGAAAATCGGTCGTACCGTCCAGTGCCGCCAGTTCCGCTTGCAATGTCTGGACGCGCTGCTCGAGTTGCCGACGCCGCGCCACACTTTGGGTAACCAATATGACTTGCGGGACCTCGAACGGTTTCGTCAGATAATCTGTCGCTCCGCGCTTCATCGCTTCCAGCGCGAAATCGACCGACGCAATTGCGGTGATGACGATTATTCTGGTCCACGGATTGTCACGCACGATCTGAGGGATGTAATCCAGGCCGTTATCGACTCCTAAAAGAAGATCGAGAAAGATCAGATCAAACGGATGCTGGGCGATTTCTTCGAAGGTGCATACCGGTGGGTTGCACAATGCGATGCACATTTAATGCCAAGGGTCCTTCCGCAGGTCAGACCGCTTAATATAGAGGCACAACAATCATCAGCATTTGGTGGCTGCCTTATATTTACGCCGCCTGTTCAAATCAATTCTTGCTCCTGATCCTTCGCATATCTATCATTGCATAATGCAATAGATTGTACCATTGCAAGACATTTTATACGCAATGAACGCCTATTATCTGAACGTGCGATGGCAAAATTCGACTGCCCGCCCTCTGCGACAACACCCATTCCCTTTCTGCACACCGACCCTCGTAACAGGCAAGAGAACGCCGCATTTAAGCGATTTTGGCGGAAGCGATTGCACCACCCCCCGCTTGGCCGGCAGGCGGAAGAAATCATTTTGGCCGCGTGTTGACGAATTGCGCGATGAAAAATGAGCGGTCGCCGAATTGCACATTAAATGAGCAGGCGAGACGGGTGCTAAGGCTGTACTGCCAAACCAATTTTTACCGGTCTATGGATGGCACCCTGTTTGCGAAGGCCGACTTGTGCATGTCTCAAAGGCATGTTCTGTTGACTATTTTCTGGTTGCGCTGAACGCGAGTTTTACTAACGATGCGGATGGCTGAGTGTTCGGCCCCGTCACAGGTCTATCTACCCCAATGGGTGAGTTTATGACGCAATGTAAATTGGCGGGACGCTGGCGTCCCTGGTCGCTGTCCTTGGTGGCAGCATTTTCCTTGTTCGTATCTGCGGCAGCGCTGCGCGCGGACACGCCGGATACTCAACCCGCCGCAGCAGCAGCAGTGACTCCCCCGCCGCCGGCCCCCGATCCAACCGGCGCTTATCAGGCCACACCTACGGCGATGTCGGTTCCGGGTTATACCGCACCAGCGGATCCAACGAATCTAACGCCTGCGGAGATCAAGCAGATTCCCGCAAACGTGGCGGCAGTTGCCTCCCGTGCATCGGGGAACTATTACTCGATCAACTTCGTCTGGACGCTGGTTGCCGGCTTCCTGGTGATGTTCATGCAGGCTGGTTTCGCCCTGGTTGAAACGGGCCTGTGCCGGGCAAAGAATTCCGCACATACGATGGCCATGAATTTCATGGTGTATGGATTGGGCATGGCGGGATTCTTCTTGTGCGGCTTCGCGCTGATGTGCGGTGGTGCAAATGGTTCGCCCATTGGTGGCCCGGGCGTATTGGGTGGCACTCCCACTCTCGATCACATGTTTA
>JBBSFP010000462.1:0-2094 GCA_038238625.1 Tepidisphaerales bacterium | reverse complement strand
CTACCGGCTCAACGGTGCCACCGGCACGCTTTCGGATGCCAGCTATATCAAGGGCAAAGCCCTTGCCGAGCGGTTCTTCAAAACTTCGCAACTTTTCCCGTGGACCTGCATTGTGCAATTACCGGGCGATGCCACTCCGGAAAATTTGTGGGATGTTTCGCGGTCGCTCAGCCAATCCTTGCGCAGCGCCGGGGCGAGCGAAGTCTGGAATTTTGCGGCTCCGCTGGGCAACGAAATCGCACGCCCAAATACTGCGCCCCAATCCGATGATTCGGCTTTGGGTTCATTCATGATCGGCGCCGATGCCGTCGTCCGGCAGGCAGCGCTCAAGGCCTACTGGAATGCCCCCATCCACGCTCTTCGCTTCGAGGTGATGGGCTCAGACCAACCCTTCTCGGCCCAGGCCATCTCCGATTACGTCCGCGCCCGCGCGGCGGCTGAGAAGTCAATCGGCGATCCCCATCGGATCTACTGCACGGGCCCAACGCCTGTAATAGCGAACATCACCGGCCTTTCAGATACCGACGAGATTCGCGTAAAGCTGGCGGTGTCGGTGGCCGTCGCGATCGTTGTGTTTCTCCTGATCGGGGACCTTCTGGTGACACTGGCGCTGATGGCCATCACCTGGCTCGCATACCAGGCAACGATGGGCCTGGCCGCGTTGGTATTCATCCACATCCTGGGATTCGATTCGATCGATTGGGAAGTCAAGATGTTTGCGTTCGTCGTGCTCATTGCCGTCGGGCAGGATTACAATCTGTTTCTTGTAAGTCGGCTCATGGAAGAACTGCGACATCAGCCATTGCCCGATGCCGTGCGCGCGGCGATGGTGCGTACCGGCGGAATCATCAGCAGCTGTGGATTGATCACCGCCGCCTCCCTTGGATCGCTGATGACCAGTGGCCAACTTTATCTCCAGCAAATGGGATTTGTGCTGGCGTGCGGGGCGCTATTGGATACTTTTTTGATCAGGCCATTTATGCTGCCCCCGTTGCTAATCCTATTACGGCGTCCTCGAAGTGGGGGAAAAATTGGATGAATTTGTTTTTAATAACACCCGTGTTGGCGTGACCGGCGGTATGCGAATGTGAGTGGATCATGCACAGGCGATTCCGCGGGGTGACTATCTATGAACCCTTACCAGAAGTCAGCTATTCTCGTTGTTCGACTGTGTGGCATCGGAATGACCACCATTGGGCTGATGGCGGTTTTACATGTCGCATACTCCCTGAAGACGGCCACGATCGATCCCGCCACGCATGTTCGAGGCGAGCTAGGGGTTATATGGCTAATTTTTGGCACCGTGGTTTTGGCGGTTTCCAGGATTCTCGGAAGATGGATTGGATCTGATCTCGGCTAGACCGTTTTTGTAAACGGTTTTGAGTGCTTGCCGCCCAATGGTCACCTCTGTGATGTTCAAAAAAGAATTCGCCAAAAAAATTAAAATCGGTATGCTTGGCTGGGTCGAGACGCCAAAAATTACTTGACGCAGGTTTGCGAAAGGAAAGTTTATTTTTTGAACTTGAACTGCCATGCCTTTGCGCAGAATTACACCATAGGATCAGACAACACGCACAGGGGATTTTAGAAATCCGTAAGGGATTCGAGACATCTTTTAAGCTGAGCAGGAGTTGAAATGGCCAGAGCCAAAACTGCCTGGGGTATTGATATCGGAAATCGTGCGCTAAAGGCCATCAAGCTGGTTCGCAGCGGCGACGGGCTGGTGGTGGATGACATCGATGTCATCGAACACGAGCAAATTCTTTCCAACGCCGGTGACAATCGCGAATCGTTCATCCAAAGCGCGGTGGCGAATTTTGTGCAGCGGCACCCGGTGAAAGGGATTCCCATTGCCGTTGGCGTCAGCGGGCACGCAAGCTTCGCTCGCTTCATCAAGCTCCCACCTGTCGAAGCCAAACGCATTCCGGAAATGATTCGCTTCGAAGCGATTCAGCAGATTCCATTTCCGCTCGATGAGGTCGAGTGGAGCTACCAGATTTTTCAGACACCCGATTCACCCGATGTGGAAGTCGGGATCTTTGCCATGCGCAAAGATATGGTGAATCGACAAATCAACTTTTTTACCTCTGCGGG
>JBBSFP010000461.1:0-2096 GCA_038238625.1 Tepidisphaerales bacterium | reverse complement strand
CATCATGCTGGTCGCATTTTCCTTCGTGCTAGTGCTGGGTGCCGGCGTTATGGGAGGTGTACTCGTCGCGCGTCGAGCCAACCCGGTGCATCCCATCGAGAGTGCCAGCGTGAATCCCGACGACTTGGTGGAGCAACTGGCATTGAACGACAGACAGGCCACTGACATGCGCGGCATCTGGTTGGATGTGAAAGGTAAATTACGCGAATGCACGGATAACCTGCAGGCATTGCCACGGCTTCGGGATGAGGAGATGCTCAACATGCTCACCGAAGACCAGAAGCAAAAATTTGCCAAACTCTCAGAAAAATATCGAAAACGATTCGACGAACTGGCGGCACTGCGAAAGAATGAATTCAGCCACGGCGTGGAGAGAACCCGCAAAATTCTTGAGCCATCTCAATGGCAGAAGTATCAGCAGATTGTCAAGGATCGCACCGGCTGCGACCCGGCCACGGGGATAGGCGATGGTGCCACGCTGCCGATGTCTGATTGAGATTGATCCCATTTGCGAGGAATTTTCCGCTCGGTCGTCAGTTTTGTGCATGGAGGATCCTGATCATGCAACGCGATGCTAAAAATAGAACGCATGAAGCCGCCGTCTTAGAGTTGCTGGAATCACGCCAACTGCTTTCTGCGGCAACCCACGGGGTGATGACGCCGCACATCCTGCTGCACGCCAGAAGCATCGTGCTGCATGCGAGAAGCAGCGGTGGCACGCCGTCGGGTGGCTACACCGCCAGACAAATTCGGCGGGCCTACGGGTTTGATCGAATCAACTTCAACAAGGGCACCAACGACGGCACCATCGCAGGTGACGGAACCGGCCAGACCGTTGCGATCGTTGATGCATTTAACGATCCGAACGTGGTGTCAGATTTGAATACATTCGATGCGCAGATGGGATTGCCGGATGCAGAGCTGAAGGTGGTGAGCCAAACGGGTGGACCCGTTACTGGGATTAAGAACGATGCAGGCTGGGCGGCGGAAATCGCGCTGGATGTGGAATGGGCCCACGCGGCCGCGCCGGGCGCTTCGATTTTGCTGGTGGAAGCCAATAGCGATTCGCTCGGAGACCTCCTGGCTGCCGTGAACTTCGCGAAATCCGCTCCGGGTGTCTCAACGGTCTCGATGAGCTGGGGGGGAAGTGAATTTCGTGGCCAGACCGCATATGACAGCGCTTTCACTACCCCCGCTGGGCATCAGGGGGTGACCTTCATCACCGCTTCGGGGGACAACGGTTCATGGAATGGCGCCGAATGGCCTGCGGCTTCGCCCAACGTGGTAAGTGTAGGCGGCACTACTTTATTTACCGACGCAGCCGGTAATTACCGTAGCGAATCGGCATGGTCGGGCAGCGGCGGTGGGTTTAGTTCGCAGGAAGTAAAGCCTCAGTATCAGAACATCGTGCAAAACGGTGGCGTGCGCAGCGCGCCGGATGTTTCATACGATGCGGACCCCAACACCGGTTTTGATGTTTATGATTCCACACCGTACCAGGGATCCAGCGGTTGGGCCGTGGTCGGTGGCACCAGCGCTGGTGCCCCACAGTGGGCGGGCTTGATTGCAGTTGCCAATCAGGGCCGTTCGCTGAATCACCTGGGCACACTGAACGGCACTTCTGACACACTTCCGAAGCTATATTCGCTCTATACGGTCGCGCAATACAGCAGCAATTATCACGACGTCATGACCGGCGCCAGCTCATGGACCAACCGTGCGGGTTATGGTTATGACGCGGTCTCCGGCCTGGGTAGTCCAAAGGCGGGAAGCGTAGCGCAATCGCTGGGGGCCTCTGTCACGTTCAACGCTCCCGGCGCTGCCGCCCGGACGGGTCACATCGGCCGCGCCGGGAGAACTGGCCGCGTCGGCCGGGCTAACCATGTGTCTCCCGCCTTGGTACGCAAAGCCCAGCCCATCGACATCGTGAAGCAACAATCCCCCAAAACCACTTTTTTCCGTTCACCGATTACCGATGCGAAGTTAGTCAACACGGAAGCTGTTTCGGTGCACTCGCAGCCGGCATGGTCAGAGGATTCGCCAGGTGGGGCGCAGCCACTGCGTTTCACGGCAGCTAACCAAACCTCGCCCCCCTT
>JBBSFP010000460.1:0-2149 GCA_038238625.1 Tepidisphaerales bacterium | reverse complement strand
GAAAGCTTCACGAAGGCGTACCTGGAAGGCGGGGGGGGGAGCTTGCGGTCGCTGGCATGTTCGCTGCCGATGAGCTGGGGCATTTGCGGACCCGTCATGGGAGGGTCAAAAATTTCCTGCACCTCGAATTGTGTAATGGCCGGTTTGCCACCATTTTCGATCTTGCGCACGGCTTGCTTTTCGCGAACGTAGCGATCCCTGCCGATGGGCATGTCGATCACATCCGCCAGCAGTTCCGGGACGCCATGAATGATGGCGAGGTAGGTTTTTTTAATGGTGCGGTTTTCAAATTGCCGGGCGATGCGCCAATGGGCCTCATCGGCCTTGGCGATGAGCATGATGCCCGTGGTATTGCGATCAAGGCGATGGAGAATTCCGGGTCGCCACGCCCCGTTGGTGGTGCTCCATCGCTGCCCGTAATAGACCAGTCCATTGACCAGGGTCCCTGACCAGCGGCCGCGGGCCGGGTGGACAATCAGATCCGCCTGCTTGTTAATGGCCATGAAATAATCGTCTTCGTAGATGATATCGAGCGGGATATTTTCGGGGATCAGCTCATTGACGGGTTCTGGCGGCGCGACCATGCGGACCTCGTCGCCAAGACGAGGGTGGTAGCTGGATTTGATGACCCTTCCGTTGACGGTCACCAGCCCCTCTTCAATTAATCGCTGTACGCCGTTACGGGATAAATAAGGAATGCGGTCGGTGAGATACTGGTCGATTCGCCGGGTGATATTTTTGCCGATGTGAAATTGAAAATGCTCGAGATCCCCCCCCTCGGGTTCGGCAGGCGCATCGGGATCGGCAGTTACCCCTGGCAGCTCATCGAGCGGCTCCTGGGGTGAAATTGGATCAGATTCAGTCACCGCTTTAGCGTGCCGCGGGGGAGCTGATTGGTGCGCTGGCGGGCGGATTTCGAAGGGTATCGGATGTCGCCGAAGCCGGGACGCCAGACAGCGCCGTTGCCGGGGCGGTTGCGGCAATGGCAGCTTGCGATGGTGCAGTCATCGTAGCGCTTCTTGCAGTAGTGGGAAAGGTCGAACCGGGCAGCGATGAAGGTTGCCTGAGCGATATTTCCGGAGAAACCTCGCCGAGCACGGGCAGCGACTGCAGGTTCTTCAGATTTTCCAGCTTGGATTGCCCCCATTTCTTAAATGTGTCGGCTTGATCGGGCATGTTGATAATCTGCGTATAGTGGTCGGCGGCCTCTTTCCACCTGGACTTGGAATCGGCTGCATAGGGGGCCTGCTCCTCTGCGATGGCGGCTAATCCGAAACGCGCTGCGGTGGCATAGATCACATCGTTTGAGAACTTATCCAGCACGGTGCGATACGCTTTATCAGATTGCTTGATCAGATCCTCACGGCTGGTCATCACGCGCTGCTCGGCGGGGCCGGTGGGGTCATCCAGATATTTGTAGAGTTTCCAATTCAGATCGCCGTTCAGACACCATGCTTCGGCCCGTTGTTGGACATCCGCGGATTCATTCTGGAGAGTTTGGAGGCGCTCGAGTGCCTTGCGGGCATCGGCGGGAATTTTGCCAAAACCCAGCTGCGCGCTGACCTCGCGACTTGAGGAAAGAATGTCTTCATATTCGGCCATCTGGGCGCTGCGCTCGCTGCTCCGATGATAAACGAACAACCCCGCGACGATCAGGATGCCGATCACTAGCGCAATGCGCCGGCCGTATATTTTCCCGAAATCGGGGAGTGCGACCAACTTGGTTGCCAGGGCGTTGGATTGGAGGGCATGCCGCCGTTCTGCTTTCATAAGCCGGCAAGTTTAGTTGGCGTAAAAGGCATATGCAAACCGCATCAGGAGGGAGATGAAGCTATGGCACGCTGTTATCCGGTGGACGCCCCTCGGCCCCATCCGGAAACTTTCTGCGGATTTGGAAAGACGCTTAAGCGCCACAGGGTGACGCCCTCCAGGCCGGGGACGGGGCCAGTTCCTGCAACCTTCGCGATCGGTTCAGCCATTGCTGCAAAACCTCACTATTTCTTGACACTTTGCCTAAGTAGTTTTATCTTCGGCGATTGTCATACCTTATTACATTCACCCGCGGAGGTTACACCATGGTTCGTCGGTCCCGACATGCAAGGGCATTGGCTGTCAGCGTAGCATCGTTGGCATTTACCATCGGTCTGAT
>JBBSFP010000459.1:0-2151 GCA_038238625.1 Tepidisphaerales bacterium | reverse complement strand
TATCGCCTGACCGCCTATTACTACGATGGACCATCCGCTACCAGTTTCCTCGCAGTTGCCGCCAGTAATCCTTGATTACGGCGTGTTGGCGCCGCCTTGCCTCTTTACACGGTCGCGGTTGATCCACCGCAATGCTTCACTCGACACATTCGGAAAAATGAGGCACGCGGCTCAAGAGACCAACAGATCCACAGCAAGATTTGAAGGAACCCGAGATTCACGCTCCAAATTTTCAATCGGTTCCCGGAGCTGCTCGGTGTGCTGTATGATGACATCCTATGAGTCAATAAATTAGCGGGCCTATGACATTCGCCCAAACGCAAAACATTAACCTCGCAGACTACAACATTCCGATCCTTCCGCTGCTTTTGCTGGCAGTGTGCATGTTCCCGCTGAGTCTATGTTTCGCAGGATCAAACAGCGCGCGGCGTTTCAAATGGAATCCATGCGGCAGGACGCTCTAAAAAGTTGAGGAGCAGTTAGCCAATATGCTTGTGTTACTTGAGCGACAGGGCGGCGGCCTATAACGAATTTGCGCTATGCTACGTATTGCCTCAAAACCGCTTTGGGCTAGCGCGATTTTTTCCTTCGTCGTATTCGCCGTGGTGACGGCTCTGACAATTCGTAGTTATTTTGTGAGCGACCTGTTTATCTGCCTTCGCGCCCAGTGGTCCATGTCCATTGAAACTTCTGATGGTGAGTTCTGGTTGGGACATACCCTTGTTGTAGACCCCCGTTATTCCATACCGCATGTTGGTTTTGTCCACAGCACCGTTAAGTTGGATGGCAACGGTGTTTTTCCGGACCGATTTCCCGGTACGTGGCTTCACTTCCGGCGATTCGGTTTCGCGTTGGTGACTGGGGAACGCTGGAATGATTACCACCATGGGCTATTCATGCCAGGCTGGTTTCTGATTTGCGGGTTTGGAATTCTGCCCGCCAGATTGTTGATACGAAGCTTACGCCATCGACGCAGCGGGCTGGCCGGTCATTGCGGCGTGTGTGGATATGATCTGCGCGCCAGTTTCGAGCGCTGTCCCGAGTGTGGCACAACGATAATTCCAGTTGGCGATTGCTAATCTGTGGTGCAAAAAGACCAGTTGACCATCGCATAAGTTTCATTTTACGCCGCGACAACTTGCGACTGTGGATGTGGCAGCGGAACCATTCGCCCAAATCGCGCAGGGTTTGAACGTACCCGCCGATTACTTAGCGGATGGATACGGCCGCGTGTTAGCGCATGTGCCGGACGAAACTCACCCAGCGAGATCTGCCCGTGGACACTTGACGGGCAGCGTCGACGAGGCCGTTAATCACAAGGTGGTTCACATCGCGCCCGGCTTGCGTGTGATAAACGCTACGGCATGCAACTTGAACAGAACGATTTCCAATTTCAACGAACCGGCTTATAGCATCTGCCTTTCGTAAAAGCGGTGTTGCATCAGCGCTTCGATGAAGGCCTGCACGAAGGGGGCAAAGTTGCCATTGAGGGCGGTGATGACGCCTTCCTCTATTGAGATACCGTCGGGTTCGTCGTCGCGCCCCAGTTCGGCGACATCGAGCAGTTGCAGGCCTTCGCCAAACGCGGCGATGGGTTTGGCGTGCATGTAGGCTTCGCGGAGGAAGGTTATGGCCAGTGCGGATTCCTTAAGCGCTGCCACACTTTCATGGCCGCCGGGGATGAAGACGGCGTCGTAAACCACGGATGGGGCGTTGGGGGCCGGTTTGTCGATGGGGATATCTTTGCCGTTTTGGGGCCGAATGATTCCGGCATGAGCGGCGATCACCTCACACAACGCGCCTTGTGCAACCACGGTATTCTTGAAATCCACAATCTGCTTTCCATCAACCCCATCGGCGGCCAGGATGGCGATTTTGCGGCCCTTGATGCCGGGGGATGGTTTGTCCATGCTCAGGGCGGCGGAGGATTGCAGCGCGCCTTTTTTTGGCTTCGATGCCGGGATGTTGGCTTCCGGGGTGATCCCCTGCGGGTTCCGACGGGCGACTGGGATCGCGATGTTTGCGCTGACCCGCTGGGCCAATTCATCAGCCGTGTTGGCCAGCAATTCGTTGAGAATTTTTTCGCGGATGGCGGCTTCCTGCACCATGTTTAACTCGAAGCTGAATGCATCAACGATGTGCCGTTTTTCC
>JBBSFP010000458.1:0-2156 GCA_038238625.1 Tepidisphaerales bacterium | reverse complement strand
TGCGAGCCCGTAATCGCCCCAGGTGCGATACGCGGAATCGATCAACTCGCGTGCGGGTTGCGTTTGGGAAAATTTGAAAGGGGCGTTGTCCGCGGGAGCAATGTGATCGACACCAAATGGATCGTACAGCCTCGCATATTTGCCCTCATGGATTGGCAGCTTTTGGGCGGCGTTCACAGCATGACTTAGCCCATCGCCGGCGTGGTCGCTGGTGTGATCATTGCTGCTGAGTAGATAGACCGCCAGCAGGGTTTGCATCGCATTTGAAGTGGCCTGGGTGTCGACAGCGGCCGGAATATCTTCGAGGTCCTGCACCACAGCGCAGTCGGGGGTGTAGGCGGTTGCCCACAGGTTGGCACCAAATCGCACCGTGGGATCGATTCGCAGCCGTAGGAGGAATTCAGTGCCGCGATCAATGCTGCGGTCCAGCGGAAGTTCGCTGAGGTATTGCCGCGCGAGCAAACATGTGTAGGTGCAGCGCGGCAGATCCGAATCGTCTAGGCGCACCAGGCGGCGGGTATTCTTCAAATCCCCGTGGATGGCGTAAAGACGTGGCCAAATACCGGTTTCACCCTGTTGCGAGATCAACCAACGGGTTGAGCGGGCCGCTGCTCGCTTGAGGTAGTCGTGTTGATCTCCATCGCATGTTTCCATCGCACTTAGCATGAGCACGATGCCCGCGCAGGTGTTGGACCGATCGGGAATTGATTCGGGCTGCGATGCTGGACCCGGACTACTCCCAAGAACCAATTTATCGGCGATGCGACCATTGGCCTGGCCGGACGCCACTGCGACCCCGCGGGCGGCGTTCAGTCCAGCCGTGATGAATCGCGGCTGGCGCAGAATCTGCCCGGCTTGCAGCAAAAGCAACCCGGCCGCGGGCGTGGTTTCCGGGCGCAGCGAAACGTCAGTTGGCTGCCGGCGCGTCACGGCCACGCGCTGCTGGTGTTTGAGCAGGCGGAGCTGCGGGGGCAGCCTGGTTTCTTCCTCAACCGCTGGCAAATCGTCGCTCGAGGTCTCGGCCCAGCCCCACCCGTATGGCCACTTCACTGCCCGATCGATCAACGCATCGCACTCGCTTGCCAATTGCTGCTCGTATTTAGTAGGTCCAGTCGTGGGCGGAGTAATACTGTCAACCGCCCATGTGCGGGGGGTGACGGCCAGCAGTGCCCAGAGTGCCATCATATGGCCGATGTTTTTCAACCCCAACATTGTCAATCATTCTCCTGCCGCCCACAGCTTTGTTCATTGCTCACGCATAATATACTGTGGAGCCACATCACAAAGGGTTGCCCGCATGCAGCGTTTTAATATCGAAATTTCTACCGAAGGCAACGGGGACATTGTCAACCTCTCCGGCCCGGTTAATGCTCGGCTCAAAGAGATCGGGGGCGATGGGCTGATTCATCTTTTTGCAGTCGGCAGCACGCTGGGATTAACCACGTTGGAATTCGAGCCGGGGTTGGTCAAACACGATCTACCATCAATGATGCAACGTCTGATTCCCGACGATATGCGTTATCAACACGAAGCGACCTGGCATGACGATAATGGACACAGCCACCTGCGTGCCGCCCTGTTCGGCCCTCAGATTACGGTTCCGTTTGCCAAGGGGAAAATGCTGTGCGGCGAATACCAGCAGGTGGTGCTAATCGATATGGACACGCGCCCCCGCCGGCGAACGATCATTGCCACTGTGATCGTCTAACCTTCAGGTAAGCGGCAGCACTTCGTGCAAGCGGTGCAGTTCGTAGCGGCTGGCGACCCGCGCCCGCACGTTGCGCAATACCAGATCCCGACCCAGCCGCAACAGTTCTGCTCGAAGTTCCACAAGCCTTGCAAGTGCGGGGGTGCTTGCGTCTTCGGCGAATGTCAAATCGAGGACGATCCGCCGGGCATCGTTGTTATGAACTGAGAATTGCGACACCTGATCAGCATCTTGGAATGTGAATTCACGCGCTCGATGCAATATTCGCGTCTCAGCTGCGCCGTTTGATCGGCGGGGGGGCAGTGGCCGGAAGCAGCGCCCGGACCGCGCCGGGAAGGCAATCGCCCGCGACAATGCATTGAAGAAAAACTGTGTATGAGAATTGAGCAGTGACATTTCCGTATCCTCCTGCGAAAGCACCATCCTGATGGCTTTCGAACTCCATTTG
>JBBSFP010000457.1:0-2180 GCA_038238625.1 Tepidisphaerales bacterium | reverse complement strand
TCCTTCCCGAAGAGGAAGTTGGGGCACCCACCAGCGATCCCGAGCAATACCCCATGGCTCCCATCGAAGATCCGGAGATCAGTCTCGATTTCGAAAAACAGAAACACTAGGGATGACGCATTCCGCGAGCCTCGATAAGCCCAGACGGGGAGCCCTTGGCAAACTTTGTTGATCTCCCATGGATGCGGTGAACCCTTTCTATCCCCTGCCAGGCTTGACCACCCCATTCTGCCGATTTAACATCTGAAAATCGTATGCAAAAGTAACAAGGTGATGGTGTTGTTTTGGGGAATGGTGTAACGGTAGCACAGCAGTCTCTGAATCTGCTTGTCTAGGTTCAAATCCTAGTTCCCCAGTTTTTCCCCCGTCCTTGCCAGACGGGGTTTTTTGTTGCCAATTGCTGCCAGTTACAGGGTTTACGTCGTGCCCACCCTCACCCCCTTGATTGCCAGTGGATGCCTCACTTTGCCCTATTGGGCCGATTGACTGGTGACGCTTTTGGTGACGCTTTTGGTGCGCCGAGTTATTCGCGGCGTCCGGCAGGGGGTGCCCATCCGTCCCCGTTGCTAGCGCCTCAGTCGGTGAATTTCGGTGCGGTGGCATTGGCAATTTCTCAACCGCGCCGCTGAGATCAAAAATGCGGGGGTCGGTGTAGGTCTTCATCGTCAACCGCATATCGGTATGGCGCATCAGGCTCATGGCTTCCCGTGGCGATACTCCCGCTTGGCTCAGCAGCGTGCCATAAGTGTGCCTCAACCCATGAATGTCCAGACGCCTGCCGTCGGCATCCTTGTAGGGAATGCCCGCCGCCGCGAGGTATCGCCGGTGTTCCTCCATCGTGGGCAGGTCACGAAAGACAGGATCATTATCCCCGGCGTCTCCCCGTGCATCTCGCAGCACAGCGGCCACGTCGGCCCTTAGCGGCAGTACGTCCGCCCGCCGCGCCTTTGTGGCCTTTGCCCGCAATTGTAAAAACGGTGATGGGGCGTTGACGCGAACATCCTGCCATTGCAGGTCCATGACCTCTTGCCGTCGCAGCCCGGTGGCCAGGAAGAATCGGTAAACCCCTTCGTGATGTTCGGGAATTACTGCCAGCAGCTTGGCCACGTCTTCAGCATTCAGTGCCCGCCGCTCCCGGCGAACGTCACCGCTTTGGTCCACCGGCTCAACATCGCTCATCGGATTGACGGCCATGCGTTTACGTTTCACGGCCCAATTGCAGAATGCCCGGACCGTCTGAAAGTATTGGTTGATCGTTCGCGGCCCGATGCGACCACCTTCGGATTCTGCACTTTGCTGTTCGATAGGGAGTTCACGCCAGCGGCAGAACGAATCGGCAGTGATATTTCCCAGCACCAGCCAGCCGCACGATTCCCGCAGCTTGGCCAGCCGCTTGTCGGCGTTGTAGATGTACATGGCATCGCGCCCCAGCGACCGCAATTCCCCAATGTAGTCGGCAACGTGCTCAGTCAGTGAACGATTGCGGTGGGCCTTGTAGGGGTCGATCAATCCCTGCTCGCCCTGGGCCTTGTCGCGCTCCATCTTCGCGCCCAGTTGCAGCGACGCAGATTTGTCCGTGTATCCCTTGATCCGCTTTTCCCCGCCGTCGAAGCAGACCTTAACCGTCCAATACTTCGATTCCTGCCACTTCGCGCCCGGGGTTCCTGTTGCGACCTTGCGGCCCTGGGCATCTGTCCATCGACCACGTTTGAATACCGATGCCATAAGTCACCTTTCTTTCCGTCGGTCAAATGAACAATCCCCGATCCACTTTGAAGTAGTCCCCCAGCGCCCGCGCCGCTGCAGCGCTGATGCCGCGTTTGCCATGTAGCATCAATGACGCCATTGCGTGTGTGGTCCCCAGCACATTGCCCAGTTTCGTCGGCCCCAAGCCCGCTTCTTCGGCGAGATATCTCAGCACTTCGTGCGGAGTGCGGCCCGGGGGCACAAAATGGTCGTGCTTACGGTCGTAATCCTCCACCAGCAGCGCCAGGGCAGCGACGTAATCCAACTCGCCCGCCTTCAACTTTCCATCGGTGCGGCCCAGCAGGCGGTTGATCAACTTCCCAGCCTGTTCGTACTCATCCGGCGTTTGAATCGGACGCAGCGGGAAGGCTCGAACCAGCTTGAAATAATCGTCGGTCGCAGTCAGTGTTTTGCTCAACGTGCTCATAGGCGGC
>JBBSFP010000456.1:0-2214 GCA_038238625.1 Tepidisphaerales bacterium | reverse complement strand
TTTTTCATCGCCGATGCCGTGGGCCATGGCATGCCGGCTGCCCTGCTCACGCTCTTTCTCAAGCGCGCCCTCACCTGCAAGGAAATAGCCTCCAGTGGTTACCGCCTGCTCGGCCCGCACGAAAGCATCGGCCGGCTCAATGACGCAATGGTGGACCAGAATCTCTCTCCCAGCACGTTTGCCACGGCCGTTTATGGCGTGATCGACACGCGTTCGCTGGAGGTTAGCTTCGCCTGTGCCGGGCATCCATCGCCCGCCCTCCTGCGACAGGATTCGTTGAAGAGCCTCAGTGCCCGGGGCGGATTGCTTGGCCTGTTTCCCGGTGAAATTTACGTTCCGACAAACATCAGCATGCAACCGGGTGACCGCCTGGTCATTTATTCCGATGGCGTGGAAGTTGCCTTCACCGGTGATCTGGACGACCAATCACCTCAGGCCGGTATCGGGGACGAACGATGGCGCGCGGAGTTGCTCGACCGTCGCCATCTCAGCACCGAGCAGATGCTCGTGGAGTTTTCTAAGCGGATCGACGATGAAACTGGCAGCCTCTCGCCGCGCGACGATTTAACCCTGATTGTCCTGGAAATCTGCTAGTCGGCTGAGGTTTTGTCATTGGTGACGGAAATTGGGGTCGCTCAATTCCCCTTCTCATCATTCACCCTGCCAAACACGATCGATGTCACTTTGAAATGATCCGGCGCAATCTCCTTGCCCTTGATGAGCAGGAAAATGGGTAAGCGGCTGTCGCGCGTCGACGGGCCAGATGCGGGGCCGGTCGGCATCGAAGTCGGCTGCGTGCTGGCAGGGGCGGGGAATAATACAATGACCCCCACCGGATCGCCCGTGCTGGCGTCCAGCGTCCCCTGGGCCCATTGGGCAGCGGTGGCATTGGCGCGGCGCATCGACTGGTCATCACGCGGAATCATGCCATCTTTCACCTCCGCCGGTACGTTGTTGGCCGCCTTGAAATCCGCCGCCAGGTCGGCGGCCAATGCCAGCGGCGGGTGCACATAGGCGTGCACACCGACGATGCCCTGGCCGCGCAGGGTTTGCATGAAGGGTTCGATTTCGATTGATTGCTTGTGATTGAAGATGTGGATGGTGGCATGATCGTCAATGATGCCGTGCACCGTTTTCACATCACCCTCCACCACGGCCCTGGTCAGTTGGTCCAGCACGCGAGGCCAGGCCCAGCCAATGGGCGGGAGCGGAGCACGGTCCACCGGCGCGGGTCCGCTCACCGGATCAGCACTACAGATTCCCACTGGGAGCAATGCAACCACCCCACACACCATCACGCTGTACGCCACCACGCTGCGAGTAGCCCATAGGCGGCTGCCCATCATTGCCCATGCTGTTCCGTGGGAGCTCACCTTCTAATGATCGGCTGGTTGACTCATACAACTTTGCACCAGCCCGTCAATGTCGTAGGTCTCCGCCTGCACCGTCGGGGGGTAGCCCAGGTCGATCAGCGTCTGAGATGTGACCGGGCCAATGCTTGCGCGCTTGATCTTCGCCATGTGGGCGATCAAGTCGGGTGGGAGGATTTTGAAAAAATTCCGGGCGGTGCTGCTGGAAGTGAACGTGATCCAGTCCACAGATCCGGTGGCGATGGCGTTCAGCAACTCCGCGGGAAGGTGAGCGGGAGCGCGCGTCTGGTAAATCGCCACATCCGCCACCTCGGCGGCCCCGGCCCCCTGAAGCCGGTGATAAAGCAGCGGCCGCGCGATGTCGGCACGCAGGAGCAAAAAACGGCGGGCAGCCACCTCACCCCGCTGCTGCAACTCATCGGCCAACGCCTCGGCTACGAAGCGTTTCGGACACAAGTCCACCGACCGACACAGTTCTCTACCCACCGCGTCGGCAGTGGCAGAACCGATGGCAGCAATTTTGGCGTTGCCCAGCGCGCGCACATCACGGCCAATCGCCAGCAGCCGATTGCGCGTGTATTCCACGCCATTGACGCTGGTGAAAATGATCCAGTCGAATCGGTGGGCCGACTGTAGCGCGCTATCCACCGCGGCCCAATCATCCGGGGGAGCCAGTTCGATGGTGGGCGCTTCGATGATGCGCGCCCCCAGTTCCGCCAATCGGCTTGACAGCCCGCTGGCCTGTTGCCGCGTGCGCGTGACCACAAATGTTTTGCTAAAAAGCGGGCGGGCTTCGAACCAGTTGAGCGCCGGCCGCAAGCTTACTACCTGCCCGATGATCGTC
>JBBSFP010000455.1:0-2224 GCA_038238625.1 Tepidisphaerales bacterium | reverse complement strand
GCAATCCCGAACCGTTTGCCTGGTCACCGCCCTCCTGCATGATCTGGGGCACGGACCCTTCAGCCACGTTTTTGAGAGAGTCAGTGGAATCGATCATGAGAGGCTCACGTTACGCATCATTTCCGATCCCGACAGTGATGTGCATCGGTTGCTGGCCAGCCACGATGGTCAGCTCCCTGCGCTGGTGGCTGATTTTATACGCGGTCACCCCCGACGCACTTTTCTAAACGATATTCTCAGCAGCCAGCTTGATGCGGATCGATTCGATTACCTGCTGCGTGACAACCTGATGACCGGCAGCCGCTACGGAGATTATGACCTCACCTGGCTGCTACATGCGCTGGTGGTGGAACCAAATCAGGTCCGGCTGGCAGTCGGTTGGAAAGGCGTTAGCGCCGTAGTTGACTATCTGCAATCACGCTTCCACATGTATCGCAATGTCTATTTTCATAAAGTAGTGCGCGGCGCGGAGGGGATGTTTAAATTAGCACTGCAGAGGGCGCGCAGGCTGGCAATCCAGGGACGGCTCACCTGGCCCCCGCGCGACCACGAATCCTACAAGGCGCTGGTCGGCCAGCGATTGACGATGGCGGAATTCACTGATTTGGATGATGTGTCGGTGCTGCATTGCCTCAAGCTCTGGGCGCGCGGGGATGATCAGATGCTGGCGGGTATCTGCCGGGGGCTACTTTTCCGGAGGCTTTACAAAACCATTGATCTGTCGCAGCGCGACGACGCCGTGCAAGTGACGAGTCGCATTGCCGACGCCATTGCCGCCAACAACGGAGATCCTGCCTACGAAATGTTTTTTGATCAACCGACTGACACACCTTATGAATCCGACTACTGCGCCCAACGCTCCGATGCCGAAATCGAAAGCGGTGGTCAAGACACTGGTATTTCCGTGCTGGGTATGAACGGCAGATTGTCTGACCTGTCAGCGGTCACCCCCATTCCGCATTTGCTCAATCAACAGTTAATGTTCAGCCGCATTCATGTCGCGCCCCAGTGGGCCGACCTGGCCCGACAACTGATTGATTGATCCCTCGCTCAAGCCTTGGCGGTGGTCTTCGCATGAGGCAAATCGTTGAACTTCACTTCCCGCCGATTGATCCCGTTTTCAGCAAGATAATTAGACAACAGTCCGGCATAACTTGTCTTGATATCTCCCAGAGAGCTAAGACCCAATTGGCTGGTGATCGCGGCGATCGAACGTTCGTCGGGGCCTTCCACTTCCACAAACAAACCTAAAAACGGCAGTTCGTCCAATTCCACCTTATAGTTGTTCAACACCCAGCTTTCGCGCCGTTTTTCAAAAGACAAGATCGGCTTGTACCCCAACTCTTTAAACACAGCCACCATCACTTCTGCGTCACCCAGCGTGGTTTCGGTCTCCTCACGACTCTTGAAGGTCCCTGGCTGCCGCGGACCTTTGAATGTCAATGTGCAACTTTTGATCTCTTTTTGTAGATCATGATCGATGCGCACGCGTAGACCCTTGTCGGCGGCCATCAACGAGCGGTCTTCGGTGTCCATGAAAATGTTGATTTCCAGATGCGTCCCCTGCAGCTCGCCACCCAATTTGCGGAGTTGCTGGCGAACGGCATCGTGATCGCTGACACGGATTTTTGCTTCGGTTTCTGTAGACATATTCCTGAACTCAATCCACCACGAAATTAACTAGTTTTCCGCTCACATATAATTGCTTGCGGATCGTTTTGCCCGCGAGCCACGGCCGGGCACGCTCGGCATCGGCAGCGGCCTTCAAGATATCCTGCTCGGATGCATCGGCGGGCACACTGATCTTGTCACGCAGCTTTCCGTTTACCTGCACGGGAATTTCCAACGTCGATTCCTGTAGTTTTGCCGGGTCAAACGTCGGCCAGGGCCGTCGCGCAAGCGACTTGTGATGACCCAGCCGCTCCCAGATTTCTTCTGCAACATGGGGTGCAAATGGCGAAAGCATCAGCGTCAGATTTTCGGCGATGACGCGTGGTACTTTTTCCAGGCCCGTAAGCTCGTTGTTCAACTTGATCAGTTCCGCAATTCCCGTATTGAATCGCAACGATTCGATATCCTCGCCGACCTTCTTCATGGTCCGATGCAATTGCCGTTCCAGCGTTTCGGTGGCTGGAACATCGCTCACTTTGGGCGCGCCGACTATTTCTTCGCCGTCATTTTCGCCGATGAGATTTCGCCAAACGCTGTTCAGGAATCGCGACAT
>JBBSFP010000454.1:0-2228 GCA_038238625.1 Tepidisphaerales bacterium | reverse complement strand
TGCGGCAGATACGCGATGCGTTCGGGACCGAATGCCTGCCCATCAATCTGCCATCTAAAAATCGTTCAGCCGTGGTGGATTGCCTGCTGGACAGTAAAGGTGCCAGTGACTTCGATACTGTGAAACGGTGCCACGCTGCGATTCTCGATCAGATTGTGGAGATGGACGAAAAGCTGATGGAAAAATATCTGGGCGGGGAAGAGCCCGACTATGCGGCGCTGCATGCGCCTTTTGAAAAAGCAATGGACGAAGGGCATGTGGTACCGATCCTGTTCACCGATGCGAAAAACGGGGTAGGACTGCTGGAATTGCTCGATGCTATGGCGCGGCATTTTCCCAGCCCGCTGGAAGGAAATCGGCGGCCGTTTCTTATCGGGAGCGGCCCCGATGATCTGCAAAACGAGCGAAGCTTTGATTACTCCAACGATGCACAGCGCCCCCTGCTGGCCCACGTTTTTAAGGTGACGACCGATCCATTCGTGGGAAAGCTGGCGGTGTTCCGCGTGCACCAGGGCAAGGCGACCGGGCATTCGCAGGTGTACATCGGTCATTCAAAAAAGAGCATCAAGCTGGGGCACGTGTTTCACCTGCAGGGTAAAGAACATAAGGAGGCCGATGCAATCATCGCGGGTGATATCGGAGCAGTTGCCAAGATTGAGGAAATTCACCCCAGCGATGTGCTGCATGATGACCACGGGTTAGACAGCGTGCACCTGCGGTCGCTGGTATTTCCCACGCCGATGTACGGGCTAGCGGTTACGCCCAAGGCGCGCGGGGATGAACAGAAGATCTCCGGGGTCCTCACCAAGCTCGCCGAGGAGGATCCGACATTCAAATGGCATACTGATCGCCAGACCCATGAGATAGTGATCAATGGCATCGGTGAACTTCACCTGCGGCTGGTGTTGGAAAAATTGAAGAATCGCGGGCTGCAGGTGGAGACCAAACCCCCGAAAATTGCCTACCGTGAAACCGTGTCGCTTAACGCCGAGGGACATCACCGGCACAAAAAGCAGACCGGAGGCGCGGGGCAGTTTGGAGAAGTGTTTTTGCGTATCGAACCGATGGAGCGCGGTAAAGGATTCGAGTTCGTCAACGAAGTGTTTGGTGGAACAATCCCCGGCCAGTTCATGCCGGCTGTGGAGAAGGGCGTCCGCGAACTGCTCGACCAGGGCGCGGTGGGTGGCTATCCGATTCAGGACGTCCGCGTCATCGTCTACGACGGTAAACATCACCCGGTGGATTCTAAGGAGGTCGCATTCAAAACGGCTGGAAAGATGGCTTTTCGCGATGCGATGAGTAAGGCCAGACCGGTTTTGCTGGAGCCTATTGTTTCGATGGAAGTAACGGTCCCAGAAGACAAGATGGGCACAATTACCGGCGATCTATCCGGTAAACGAGGGCGCATTCATGCGACCGATGTTGTGGGGGGCGGGATGGCGGTGGTGAAAGCGGAGGCACCGCTATCGGAGGTGATGCAATATCAGTCGCAACTGAAGAGCGTCACCGGCGGGCAGGGGAGTTTCTCGATGGAGCTAAGCCATTACGAACCCGTGCCGGCGCATGTACAGCAGCAGATCGTTTCGCAGTACAAGCCTCGGTCCGAAGAAGAATAAATTCTATTTACACGCCCGGGTGTCAACGCGATCGCTTTTCCAATTCGAGTTGCAGGGCATCGGCGATCGATTTGAACGCGGCAGCGCTAGGGCCCCCCAAATCCGCCAGCAGGCGATGACATTCCATCACGTGTTGGGCATGATCTTCAGCTGACAACGCCTGGGGAGCGAGCGGGCGTGGCTCACTCGCCAGCGGCGGCATTTCACCGACCAGGTTCAACACACGGTCCAGATGGCAGGCAGCAAATAGTCGTTGCCGGGTAACGGCGCTGGCAACAATGCCGAATTGTCCCTTTCCGGTGAAGCGCTTTTGCAGTGAAAGAACGCAGCCAAGGAAAGTGCTATCCATATATTCGCATTCGTCGACGGCAAGAAGCAGGTGCGGCAGAACACCGGGGTGGGGGGCTTCTTCTTCCAATGTTTCGCGTGCGAATTCCTGCAGGATGGGGGACTGTTTCATCGTGCAACGACCGCTCAGCAGAAGCACATATCCATCGGTCGTTCGCGCGGCGTGCATCGCGCACCCCGCAACGCTGTCGGAATTACCATCGCTGGCAATGACCATGTTTAAAGCATCATCGCCCGGGGTAAAAATGGCAACGGCATTTCACC
>JBBSFP010000453.1:0-2232 GCA_038238625.1 Tepidisphaerales bacterium | reverse complement strand
GCCGATCATAAATGCTGTACGGCCGCGTGCGGCGCAAATCCAGTGCAATGCCACTGCCGCGAATCACCGGCCCCGTCAGCGCGTAGTCAATCGCGACCGCCTTGCTGATTACACCCACGTTGGCCGTGCGCTTGATAAAAATGTGATTGAAACTCAAAAGCTGGTTGTATTCATCAATCTTCGGTTCAAAATAATCCAGGAACTCGATCATTTTTTCCAAAAACATCGGCGGCAAATCCCAGGTTACGCCACCAATGTTGATGTAGCTGAGTGTGAGCCGCGCCCCGCACAATTGCTCGAACAAATCCAGGATGTATTCGCGCTCACGAAAGGCATATAGAAACGGCGTGAAGGCCCCCATGTCCATCCCATAGGCGCCGAAACTCACCAGGTGCGACGCCAGACGGTTCAGCTCTGATGCCAGCACGCGAATGTATTCAGCGCGTGGCGGAACTTCGATGTTCGCCAGCTTTTCCACCGCCATTGACCAGGCGTGGTTATTGTTCATCGCCGACAGGTAATCGAGCCGATCGGTGTATCCGATGAACTGGTAATAGGGCAGATTCTCGGCGATCTTCTCTTTGCAGCGATGCAGGTATCCGATGTGCGGCACCGCCTCCAGCACCAGCTCGCCATCGGTGCGCAGCACCACACGCAGCACCCCGTGCGTGGATGGATGCTGCGGCCCCATGTTCACCAGCATCTCTTCGGACTGCACATCAATGGTTTCATCAATGGCACCGGGAGCCAGGCGGTAGGCCACACTCGATGTGTTGTCAGACATGGCAGTCATTGTCGAAAAATTGTAGACCATGGCGGCAGGCAACGGTAGCCGATGATACGGATCAGCATGACCACTACAGAACTCACCCCCTCGCTCACGGCGGCTACTACACCGGATTATGTCCCCGCGCCCCAGGGCCCGGCATTGTCCCGCGCCACCCATCTCTGGCAGCTTGATGTACTGCGCGCAGCCGCCATCTTGATGGTCTTTGGCTATCACCTGTACGGTGTGGTCTATCACAATTTCTTTCAGATTTTCCAAAACAACTGGCTAACTCCGCCCGACCCCTCGCCGCTGGCCCGCGCGCTCTCGCCCCTGCTGTTTGGCGATACCGGTGTGGTGTTGTTTTTCGTGCTCAGTGGATTTTGCATCCACCATTCCATCCTGCAGGCCGCCAAAAAACATCCACACACACGCTTCGGATTTCCCGCGTTTATCTGGCGACGGGCGTGGCGTATTTATCCGGCGTATCTCGTCGCGATCCCACTGTGCCTGGCCTGGGGCTATTGGGGAATCGAACTTCATAAAATCACGCTCAGCGATCTGGCATGTCATCTACTGCTGATCCACAACCTTCGCCCCAATTATCTGCACACCATCAATGGGTCCTTCTGGAGCCTGGGGGTCGAGTGGCAGTTTTATCTCATCTATCCGGTGTTTTTACTGATTCGCCGATTTGGAGGGATCTGGAGCGCCGTCGGTTTCTCGCTGCTTGCCACCCTGGCCATGCGGTTCTGGCTGCACCTCACCGGCCGCGACGATGGTGAACTTTCGCACACGATCATGTGGGTCAATTTCCCGCTGGTATCGTGGTTTAACTGGTGCCTGGGTGCCCTGATCGCGGAGTACTGGAACCGGGGCCGCCGGCTTATCCCCATCCCCGCATGGTCGCTGCTTCCGCTGGGCGGACTATTGCTCTTTGCCAGCTTTTATCAGCCGTTCCACGACATTGAATATAGCCATCCGGTCTGGGCACTTTTCTACGCGGCGCTTTTGGAAACCTATCTGCACCAACAACGCCCCCCCACTCTTTTGGAAAAAGCGCTCCTCCCCATCGGGCTGTGCTCCTATTCGTTCTACCTGCTCCATCAGCCCTTGATCGAGGCAATTCGCTGGTTTTTTGCAGGAACATCGCCACTCTTTCAATTCACGCTCGGCACCGCCATCATTCTGGTGCCAACCTTGTTTATCGCCTGGTGGTCTTACCGCCTGATTGAAACGCCTTTTGCCCGCTGGGGTGGGAACCTCTACAAGCGGCTCGTAAAATCCCCCGCCTGAACCGTGGTGTTTTGAAAAACCTCAATGCCCAACATTGGCCCAGTTCATTTTGAATCCCCTTTCTGCCAGGCCGGCCTGGCTGGCTACAGCGACCGTGCCATGCGCTTAGTGGCGCGGCGGCGCGGGTGCCCCTATGCCGTCACCGAGGCCCTGCTGGACATCATCATGCT
>JBBSFP010000452.1:0-2238 GCA_038238625.1 Tepidisphaerales bacterium | reverse complement strand
TCAGCAGGTTCAATATCACCTGCTTCATCTCCCCTTCGTTGGCCAGCACCAGCGAACTCTCAGCCGCACCATCTGCTTGAAAATCAATGGGTCGATCCGCGAAATTCGGCAGCCCTTTCATGTTGATAATCACCTGCTGCACGATCGGGGGCAGCCGCAGCCGCGCCTGCCCGCTGCCCCCGGGCCGAGACAGCGCCAGCAGCCGATCAGTAATCTGCTTACAGCGAAACGCTTCCTGGCAAATAATCCGCAGGCTCTTTTCAATCGAAGCTTCGGCCAGCGGGTGATCGATTAAATCCTGAAGAGCCGACTGGGCGTAACCAGCGATGATCCCCAGTGGGTTGTTAATCTCATGGGCCACCCCCGCTGCCAGGTAGCCCACGCTGGCCAGGCGTTCGGAGCGCGCCAGCGCGCTGCTCTTGATACGAACCTGGCTTTCCAACTCCCGGTAAAAGACATCAAGCGCCTGGGCCATGTGATTAAACTCGCTCGCCAGCGCAATGAATTCGGTCGATCCCAGCGCGCGGGCGCCGGCACCCTCGGTTGCGATGCGCCCGGTGAATTGCCGCGACGCCAGCTTGCCCACCGCCTCGCTGAGCCGATCCAGCGGCTTCACCACGCTGCGATATTGCCGTACCCCCACCACGATGGCACCCATCATTACCGTGCCGCAGAAAAGCGCGATCGCAAGTTGCGTCAGCCGGCGTTTATGCTCCGCAGCCTCCTGGCGCTCCTGGATGAATTGCGACACCTGATGGGTGATCGCGATGATGTGGTGGTTGAGCGCTGCCAGCTGCGCGCTGGCCGGCAGCGGCTGCGGGGCGGGGGGATAGAGCGTCGTTTGCACGGCCCTTAATCCATTTCGCAGATCATCCTCCGCGTGCGCCGGTTCGGGGAGCCAGTCGTGTGCGGTCTGCAGCCGGATGAGTGCCGCCGCGGTTTCATCCAGCGCATGCGCTGGATCGCCCGGGCCAGGCAAAAGCGCAAAGCGCGCAAAGGCGATGTGAAATCCGATTTCGTAAAGGTCGCGCTGCTCCTGATAGCCACGCTGCGCCAGCGAAATGTCGCTGTGCAGACCGGCAATCCCCAGCGCGGCGCCGATGCCCATCAGCAGTGGTCCCACCACCAGCACCCCGATTTGCCACACCAGCTTGTGCCGCAACGAGGTGGGCATGATTGCTTACCGGCGGCCCGTGTTCGCCGGTGCCCAGAGTTTTGATTTGGGCCCCGGGGCATCGATCTGCTTGATCTGCTCGCGGAGGTAGTCGATCCCCAGCGTCACGCCGCGGGTGGATTCTTCCATGCCTTCAAATTCCAGTGAGAGGTATCCATCGTAACCCGCTTTTTTGAGCAGCCGTAACTGCGCGGGAATATCCACCACCCCATGCCCCACAATGGCACCGCGGAGGCAAATCGCAGCAGGCGTGGCGAACCACCCGCTGCCGGGCTGGCGATCTTTTGGGCGAACATGAAAATCCTTGGCATGGGCCATGACGGCGTATTTCGCCAGTTGCCGCACCGCGGCCACCGGATCGGCGTTGACGCACAGGAAGTTTCCCATGTCCAGCGTCAGGCCAAAGTTTGGATGATCCACCGCCAGCAGGAGCTTCTCCACCACCCCAGGTGCCTGCATGTAAAACCCGTGATTTTCCAGCGAAGTTTTTATCCCCAGCAACTGGGCATGATCGGCGACCTGGCGGATGGCGGGTACGATGGATTTGAGCACGCCGCCAAGCGTTGCCTTCTTCCCCGCCTGCGGGCCGCGCGTCACATCGTGCCGCAGGGTTGGCACACCCAGTTCCGCGGCGATGGCCACATCGAGCTTCAGCTTTTCCACCACCTGCGCCTGCCGATCGTGATCGACAAACAGCTCAGCCCCAACGCAATAACTGGCGGGAATCAGCCCACGCTTTTTGCAGTGCCGCGCGATGGCTTTGGCGCGTTTGAGCGGTTGCTCACCCAATTCCAGACCCGGAGCGGCATCAGAAAATTCGATCGCAGGCACCCCGGTGCTGGCGATCCAGTCAATCACCTGCTCGAGCGTTTTGCTTTGATCCTTCCGCCAGCGCGAAAGGCTGTAGGTGCTGATGGCAAGTTGCATGCGGCGTTTGTATCGCGCGCGGTGCCGGGTATCCAGCTTATCTGACTGACACTCGCTTCCTTAAGTCAACCATGTCTCTTTTCGAGACCCCGAGAATTCAAATTAGAGTTGCAACACTGGGCCTAGGACTTCGGCCG
>JBBSFP010000451.1:0-2249 GCA_038238625.1 Tepidisphaerales bacterium | reverse complement strand
TTACCGACCCTTGCCGAAGTGGCTTCCACGCAGCCCATCGTGACGCTCGGCGAAGGAAAGCCCGTGGTGATGACGACGGGTAATGCTGCTGCGACCCCCGGCAAGCCCGCGGTCTTGACATTGCCTCCTGATCGTGGCGAGCCGTCATTTAACGACGCACCCGCGGCCCTGCTCACCGAGCAGACCGGCGTGCGCACGCAGATGAATGTGATGGTCAACAAAAGCGTGGTGCTGACTACGCGTGTTCCGTACAAGCGGCTGAGCATCGGGCAGCCCGACATTGCTGATGTGAATCTTCTAAGTCCCACCGATAATGGCAGCGGCCACATTGCTTACAACATGCTCCTGACCGGCAAAAAGCCGGGAACAACGCAGGTGATCGTCTGGGATGATACCGATCGTGCCCAGGTGCTTGACGTGAACGTACAGATTGACGTCACGGGATTGCAGGATCAGCTTCGACAGCTTTTCCCGAACCTGGCGCTGGACGTGCGTGCCATCGGTGGCACTGCCGCCATCAAGGGTCATGTTCCGTCGCTTGCTATCGCCGATCAGGTTTTGCAGGTGGCCAAGCCTTACAGCCCGTCGATTTTAGATTTGATGGAGGTTTCCGGCGGGCAGCAGGTGATGTTGTCGGTGAAGATCGCCGAAGTGTCGCGGGTCGCCAGCTCATCGCTGGGTGTGAACTTCGGCTTCACCGATGGTCATTCTTTTGCCGGAAGCAACATCGGTAACGTCAATGCCCTTGGAACGACCGCCGGGCGAAGTGGGGAAAACGTGCTGTCAGCGCCATCCCCGAATCCGGCTGTATCGCTGTTCGGGCAAGCGATGCTAGGTCGAGAATCGCTGGCTTATTTCATCCAGGCAATGCGCGAGAACAATCTTCTGCGTATGTTGGCCGAGCCCAACGTGATGGCGATCAGTGGCCAGGAAGCCAGCTTCCTGGCAGGCGGTGAGTACCCGATTCCAGTGGCATCGGGATCAAGCGGCTCGATCACGATCGAGTACCGCGAATATGGTGTGAAGCTTAAATTCGTACCCGTGGTGTTGGGGGATGGCAAAATTCGTCTAAAAGTCTCTCCTGAAGTGAGCGATCTGGATTACGCCAACGCCGTGAAGATCGGTGGCGTGGTCATCCCCGGTCTGACCCAGCGCAAGGTGAGCACGACTGTTGAACTGGCGGATGGCCAGAGCTTTGCGGTGGCGGGACTGCTGAACAATTCGGTTGCTGCTGACACGCAGGCGGTGCCGCTGCTGGGTTCATTGCCAGTGCTTGGCCCGTTGTTTCGTTCGGTGCGTTACGCCCGGAAAGAGACGGAGCTGGTGGTATTGGTGACGCCACACTTGGTAGAACCAATGAACCCAGTCCAAGTGGGGCCCCTACCCGGGCAGAACTGGCGCACCCCTAGCGAAGCGGAGTTGTTCTGGAAAGCCGACATGGGTGGGGTTGCGGCTGCGGATGCGAGCCACCGTCCGTTGGTGCAAAGCGGTCAACCCGGATCGGCCCCGATGTTTCATGGATCGTTTGGATTCAATGCGATACCCGCCAAGGATGGCCCTAAGCCAACGGGTGTGGCGACCAGCGCAGAATGATCGGCACTGGGTTAGATCTGGAGAGTCTTTATAGAGATGGCCGCACCGCATGAAGTTGCATAAGTGTTGCGGATCGTAGGCCGATGCGAGGGATTGCACATGAGCTTTCAAGTCACATGCGTGCTGGTTGACCCCAACGCCGAGAACCGCAAGGAACTTACTGCGTTCCTTGCGAATTTCGGTGTGCAGGTGGTTACGCAGCTTGCAGGGGCCGACGGTTTGCCGGCATTGCTGCAGAAACCCGATGGGCCACAACTGGTGATCGTGAATCTGGATCCCAATGCGCACGAGACGATCCGCAAGATCGGACCATTGCCCCAGCAGTATCCGAGCGTGAATTTTCTGCTGATGAGTCATGCGGTCGATACCAACATGCTGATGGAAGTAATGCACCTGGGTGTGAAGGAATTCGTGCAGTTACCGATTAGTGAAGAAAAATTCGCCGCAGCCATTGAACGGATAAACCAGGTTTATGGAGTTGGCAAGAAGGCAAAAATCATCCAAGTGATTCCGACGGTCGGTGGGTGCGGATCGACCACGGTGGCATGCAATGTCGCAGCCTCACTGGCGGCCGGGGGCGCAAAAACGGTGCTCATCGACCTGGACCTGGTGCGCGGGGGGGTGGCCAGTTATTTCGACCTGCGCCCACGCTACAC
>JBBSFP010000450.1:0-2254 GCA_038238625.1 Tepidisphaerales bacterium | reverse complement strand
TTACCTGCTCACCCAGCGGTTCGACGTGCTCCTGACGGACTTGCGAATGCCCGGCATGGACGGCCTCGAACTTGTTCAACATTGCATGCGCTTGCCTGAAAGCCACCGTCCCGGCCGCATTATCGCCATTAGTGGCGAATACGATGCCGGCGTTCTTCACGGGCAACCCGTGCAGTTTATCGCTAAGCCATTCAATATTGACAGCCTGCTGGCAATGCTCGGTGGTATGCCAAACTAACCCGCCCACGCAGTCCAGCGGTAGTCGAGTGGAATCCTATCAAATCTGATTGGCACACGAGAGCGAAGCCCCGTGCATCGCTGCGGGCCTTTCGCGGTCAAATAGCAAGGCTAACTCAAATTATTGCGCAGCGACTTCGATGAACGTTGCTACGCTGTTGAGATCACGCACACTTTGCGGGGTAGTCTTGAGCGTTGCTTCGTCGCCGCGATTAAGGGCAGGATGAAGTTTATTCGGACGCTTGGTCCAGATGCAGCCGCCACGACGCTTGGGCTGCTCTTCAAAATTGGCCTCGCGTGCCTCGATGGGCGTGCGGATTGCCTTATCCTGAAAAAACAAACGTTCGAGCGTCTTGCGCGCGGATTGCCGATTGATGTTTTTTGAGATTTTTACCCGAATCGTCTGACCGGGTTTGACGTCGATGGCCATGTTGACTCCTGATCGAAAGACCAGGCAGTATACGGTCCCACACTTCGAATGCAATTTTTCGACATCGCTTTGACGCCTGCTGATCAAATCGGATAAGCTTCGCGTCTCAAATGGAGTTCCCGTTCCCCCGATTAACGGCTGGCACTATGACGATAACAGCTCACATTAAGCGGTCGGGGCGCTAAGGTTGTCTCATAAGCGAACGATTCAAATGAGCAACCGCCCGGACTAAATGCCGGGCGGTTGTCTTTTGCAGCAGCAGTGACTCAAACCAGAAGTCCGTTGGAATATATCATGGCGCAAATCACCCTTCCTGATGGCAGTATGCGTGAGCTGGCGGATGGCAGCAGCGTCAAACAGTTGGCCGAGTCAATTGGTCGCGGACTAGCCAGGGCGGCGATCGTTGGCAAGGTGGATGGAAAACTGGTGGATCTCTCCTTTCCACTGTCGGGGCAGGCTCGCGTATCGATTGTCACTGAAAAGGATGATGATGGTCTTGCCGTCATGCGGCACAGCGCAGCGCATGTGCTTGCCCAGGCGTTGCGACATCTCTATGGCGCGCAGCTGCAGTACACCATCGGGCCCGTCATCGAAAACGGGTTCTTTTACGACTTCGAGTTCCCTGTCGGTGTCACCTTTTCGGCGGACGATTTTCCTGTAGTCGAAAAGGAAATTGAGCGCATTATCGCCGAAGATTTGCCCTTCACCCGCGAGGATGTTTCCCCAGCCGATGCACGTCGCGTTTTGCAAGATCAGTCGCAACGATTCAAGGATGAAATCATCACCGAACTCCAGGAGAAGGGTGAAACATCGGTGAGCCTTTATCGGCAAGGCGACTTCACGGATTTGTGCCGTGGCCCGCATGTTCCCACGACCGGGAAAATCAAAACCGTCAAGCTGCTCAGCGTAGCCGGGGCCTATTGGCGCGGCGACAGCTCACGACAGCAGCTTACGCGAATCTACGGCACCGCTTTTTTCGACAAGAAGCAATTGGTCGATCATGTGGAGAAATTAGACCAGGCCAAAAAGCGCGACCATCGCATCCTCGGCCCGCAGTTGGGTTTATTCACAATCGATGACAAGGTGGGGCAGGGGCTGGTCCTGTGGAAACCCAAGGGGGCGGAAGTTCGCATTCAGTTGCAGAACTTCATCACCGAACATCTGCGGCGCCAAGTGTATCAACACGTCTTTACGCCCCATATCGGGCGGCTGGAGTTGTACAAAACCAGCGGCCATTATCCGTACTATCGCGAAAGCCAGTTCCCGCCTTTGGTGGATCGAGACTATTTCGCCGGCTTGGTTAAAGAAAATTGCTCGTGCGGCGATCTGGCCAATCAGTTGGAGGCCGGTGAGATCGATGGGTATCTGCTCAAGCCGATGAACTGCCCGCATCACATTCGCATCTATGCATCGGACCAGCATAGCTATCGGGATTTGCCAGTACGATTAGCGGAGTTTGGAACCGTATACCGTTGGGAAAAAAGTGGTGAGCTGGGCGGAATGACGCGCGTCCGCGGCTTCACGCAGGATGATGCCCACCTTTTTTGCACCGAGGAGCAGGTGCCGGCGGAAGTGCGCAGCTGCCTT
>JBBSFP010000449.1:0-2261 GCA_038238625.1 Tepidisphaerales bacterium | reverse complement strand
CGACATCACGATCGGTTCAGGCTTCCATTTGGGCGAAGCGAGTTCCTGCCGCAGCAGTTTGGCAGCATCCGGCTTGGCCATCAGCTTTGTTTCGAAATCCAGGCCGCTGCTGAAACCCAGAAATTCATGAAACGGCCGGGCAAAACAATAGATGCAGCCATGCTCACAGCCGCGATAGGGGTTGATGGTCCAGTCGAAGGGTACATCGGATGTGGGCGAAACATGGTTGATGATGCTTTGGGTTCGATCGAAGAAAACCTGGCGTTCGACGCGGTTGATTGGCCCGTCTTCGTTCTGGCGTTCGATCCATTGGCGATCAAGCTCTTCCCCCAGGACGTGCAGGCGAACGGTCTCGAAACGATTTCCCGGGTTGATCCCCGCCCCGCGCCGGTGAGCAGGGCCCCTGGCAAGGGCATCGCGGTAGGTGAAATCACTCTCATCCATACCGAACATTATACTAACATATAAGTTTCGACGTCAATCGTTAAACTGAGATTCTCGATTCGATGCGCTTCATAAGTGGATCGCACGGCCATCGGCGACTCCGGCCGCTTCCATGACCGCTTCGGAGAAGGTGGGATGGGGGTGCATGGATTCGATAATTTCGGCTTCCGTGGCTTCCAGCTTCCTCGCCAATACCAGTTCCGCCAGCAGCTCGGTCACCGATTCACCAATCATGTGCGCACCCAAAAGCGCACCAGTCTTGGCATCGAATATCAGCTTGACGAAACCAGCCGGTTCACCGGCGGCCAAGGCGCGGCCACTGGCGCTGAAGGGAAATTTCCCGATCTTAATTTGACGGCCCCCTTCGCGCGCTTTCGTTTCGGTCATTCCCATGCTGGCAACCTGGGGGTGCGTATAAGTACACCCTGGGATAAATCGGTAATCAATCTCGTGCTGGGCATGTCCACAGATGCGTTCGATGCAGTAGATGGCCTCATGGTGAGCGACGTGGGCAAGGTCGGGATGTCGATACCCCGCCATTGAAGACTCGGCTGGCCAGTGCAGGCTGATGCAGTCGCCGATCGCCCAGACACTTTTCAGGTTGGTGCGGTATTGGTGATCCGCCTTCACCCGGTTCTTAAAAAGTTCGAGGCCAGCAGCCGGCGCGGCCAGGCCTTCAGTGTTCGCGGTAATACCGACCGCTACCAGCAACAGTTCGGCCTCAACGGTTCTGGGCGTTCCTTCCGGCCCGGAGAGCGCGATGCGGACACCGTTAGCGCCTGCCTCGGATTTCTCGGTTTTTGCGCCCAGGATTACGTTGATCTTGCGCGATTCAAAGGTGCGCTTTAAGAGTCGTGATACTTCCTGATCCTCGTTGGGCAACAGCGTTGGCAGCATTTCGATTAGGGTCACATCTGAGCCGACGGCGTTGAAAAAATCGGCGAACTCGCAGCCAATCGCACCGGCGCCGATGATGGCAATCGACTTGGGCTGATTGGGCAGCGCCATGGCCTGGCGGGAGGTGATGATCGTTTTTCCGTCGAAAGCAATGCCCGGCAGCTGCGCCGCGCGGGCACCGACGGCAAGCACCACATGCTCAGCGATGACGATGCGTTCGGGCGTATTGGTGCCGACGATCTTCACGCGGCCCGGTTCCAGCAACTGGCCAGTACCGACGATGTGTTGGACTGAGTTTTTTTTGAACAACGACGCGATGCCGTTGGAGAGTTTGCCGGCAATGCCACGGCTGCGCGACACCAGCTTGGCAAAATCGACCTGCATTCCCTGCACGGTTACGCCATGTTCGGCTGCGTTGGTGCGCAGTTTTCGTATGAAAGCGCCGTCGTCGAGTAGCGCCTTGGTTGGAATGCACCCCCAGTTAAGGCAGGTCCCGCCAAGGCTTTCTTTTTCGATGCAGAGCACCCGTTTTTTGAGTTGGCCCGCGCGGATGGCCGCCGCATAGCCAGCCGGGCCACCACCGATTACGACGATGTCAAATTCAGCTTGGCTCATGGGAGTTTGCCCCGGTGCGGATTTGGTGTCGGTCTTGGTGAGGAAGGCTCGGTGCGAGGTTTCTTAAAGCAGCATGGACGCCGGGTCTTCCAGAAGCGCCCGCAGGGTTTGCAGGAACGCCGCCGCCACCGCACCGTCGACGACTCGATGATCGGATGAGAGGGTGACGCTGAGGATGTGCCTTGCGACGATGGTGTCATCGCGCACCACGGCGCGTTTGCTGGCGGCATCGAGCGCGACGTATCCGCGCGCAATCGACCGCAGCTCGATCACGCCAATGGCCGGCGCGGCGTTCATACGGTTCG
>JBBSFP010000448.1:0-2261 GCA_038238625.1 Tepidisphaerales bacterium | reverse complement strand
GGCACCCAGGGCGTGGGCACGACGATGTTTCCCTCGCTGCCAAAAATATGCACGCTGCTGTCCTGGTTCACCGCGATGCCTGCCGCCACGCTGGCCACGATGCCCCCGGGAAACTTGCAATTCGCCAGCGCATATTCATCCACACCGGTGACGCCGTTGAGGTGCCCAACACCTTTGACTTCGATGGGATCGGCAAAATCCTGACCTATGGCCGCGCCGGCGATCAGCCGTGCCATCGACATTGCGTAGCAACCCACGTCGAGAATTCCACCGCCGGCCATGTTGTTGGCCCACAGCCTGCTGTTGGGGAAAAATCCAGAATGGAAGCTGAAGGTCGCGCGGATCACCCGCACTTCGCCGATCACTTGCTGCCGGATCAGCTCCACGAGCTTGAACGTAGCCGGATGGCAGCGGTACATGAACGCTTCCATCAGAAACACATCATTACCGCGCGCGGCTTCCACCATCGCCATCGCCTCGGCGTGGTTTACCGCCAGCGGTTTTTCACACAGAATGTGTTTCCTGGCCTCGGCTGCCTTGATCGTCCACAGGGCATGGGACGGGTGGGGCGTGGCAATGTACACCGCCTGCACCTCGCGATCCGCCAGCATTGCTTCGTAGCTCCCAAAGCGCTTTGGAATCCCCAGCTCGTCGCCAAATTTTTCGGCTTTGCTCTGCTCGCGGCTGGCGATGGCGATCACCTTCCCATGCTGGGAATGCGCCACACCCCGCGCGAACGTTTTGGCAATGCCGCCTGCCCCCAGAATACCCCAGTGAAGTGTGTTGCTCATGCAAACCGCCTGGCTGAAATTCAATCCTGTAGTACCACGGTTTCAATCGTCATCCGCATCGGCGTTATTTGACGTCCCGGGGACCGATGGATCGGGACCGTGCACTGCATCCGGCGGGGTGGAATCGATCCCCTTGACTGATTTCCAGATGATCTCATCCAAAAGCGCTGCCGGTGTCCGATCGGGCCTGGAAAAATCAAACGAACGGGATGCATTCATCAGATACTCCCAGCGAACGCTGGCCTCGGGTGAAGCCGATTCAGTATGCACGCGCGGGGGGTTGATCTCGGCAAGAATCTTTGCGTCCGGCATCACGGCGTCAAATGGCTCGGCGTTACTTGTTGTGCTGTCCCAGCCGGTAATCGGCGTCGCGGCGGCATCGTATTGGCACATCGGTGGCAAATTCAGCAGCAGCTCGATGGTCTTCAGCACACTCACCGTGTTATGGAAAGCATGTTCCACCTGATGGGCTTTGATCCAGGGGCTGATCACATAACATGTGGAGCGATGGCAATCGACGTGATCCTCCCCATTCTGGGCATCGTCTTCGATCACAAAAATTGCCGTCTCTTTCCAGATCGCACTATGGCTGACCGCCTGCACGAGCTCCCCCACTGCATAATCGTTGTCCGCCACCATGCCGCGCGGGGTGTGATGCCCGGGCTCGACGCCAATCGTGTGATCGGTGCACAAGCGCACGGTCATCAGCGCCGGGACGCTTTGCCCGCTCGGGTCTAACGCCAGCATTTGCTTGAACTCGGTGTTCCATTCGGCAAAACGACTTGGGGCATGATGCCCGCCATATGCCCGCATTTTGTAGAGGAACTCATCCTGACCCGTTTTGACAAATAGCTGGTCGGCCGCATCAGAATCAGGATAGTCCAGATCGAATCGGCGAAAATCCAGATCGGTCACGCCCGCCAGGTTTGAACCCCCCGGTTGCAGGCCGGTGACCGATGGATAGTTATCGGGAATGGCGACTTTACCGGTCTCTTTGTCAGCCAGGCCGTTGTTGCAGAAGAACCCATAGTTGCGGTAACTGAGTTTCGCCGCGTGGGCCAGATCCCACAGGTGCCCGCCTGGCGCAGCGGCTACATCCGTCACCGCCGGGGCACCGTTCTTGAACTCCGGTTCATCGGACATGAGCTTCCCATCGGGCGCGGTCGCCGGGAAACCCCCGGTGGGATACCAGCCGCTCTGGCCCTCATAATCAAAAGTTCGCCCGCGGTTGGAATAGCTGTAGGGAACGTTGCGAATCACATACTCGCCAGCCATTGCCTGCGTGCTCCATGGCCAGCCGTCGCCCGAAACTTCTCCTGCATCGTAGAAATTGTCGAACAACACAAACCGCTCCGCCAGCGCGTGTTGATTTGGGGTAACATCACGCCCAAAAAGCACATATTCGGCCTTGCCGTTGCCCTGCGGCAGATCGCCCAGCACCTGGTCGTACGTGCGATTCTCTTTGATGAT
>JBBSFP010000447.1:0-2289 GCA_038238625.1 Tepidisphaerales bacterium | reverse complement strand
GCCGCCTCCCTGGCTTTCGGACGAAGCGCTGCGGGTGCTGGGTAATGTCAAACCAGGAACAACCAAGCGCATTTATGTTCGCGTGGCCTTTGCCTCACCTGCCACGGAGGTGGGTGTGAAAGCCGATGCCATGAAAATCTATAGCCCCCGCTTGCACCGGACGCTTTTGCCGGCCAAATCGCCCGATGGCCGATTTCTGGAGCCGATCCTGTGCCCACCGTTTAGCGCCCATGGACAACTCTTGCGCGGCGGGCCTGAAAATTATCGGACACCTCTGGCTGCCTTCGCGTTTCGCAATATCCGCGGAATCGATCCCCAAAAACAGATTGCCTTCGAATTGCATGTGAGTGCAGAACGTTCCGGTGAGGCACGAACGCACCAGGAGGAACTCACCGATGCCGAGGTGCAGGTCTACAACCTGGACAGCAACGAGCTCGGCTCGCCCCGCTTGCTCAACATCGAATCGAATCGCACGGCCTACTTCGAAGAATCGGGCAAACTCACGCAAGGAAATTTTGATCTTCTACTTCGGTGCCGAACCAAGGGGCATTCCCTGTGCCTCACCGAAGAATGTCTTAAAATGGTGCGCTCCCGGCAAAGTTTCGTCACGAACCTGCTGGCAAGCTTGTTCATGCTGTGGCTGTTCTCACTGCTGACGATCGTAATCGCGGTTTTCTGCAGCACGTTTGTCTCATGGCCGATCGCCGTGGTACTCACGGTGGTGTTGCTGCTGGGGCATTGGGCGATCGGTCAATTGGGGGATGCCTCGCAGGCGACGCTCAGCCGCAACGTTCTGAATGATCTTTTCCGCGGAGCCGACCCCAAAACATCTCAAGTCGTGACCTCTTCGATGGAAGCACTCACCGGCTTAATGAAGGTGATTTCCGCCATCACCCCGGACATCGAAAATTTCGCCGTCATCGAATTCATCGCGCGCGGCGTCATGGTGCCCATACCCACGATGCTGGCGGCCCTGCGCGTGACAGTGGAGTTCGGGATCCCTTTGGTGGCACTCGCGTTCATCGTGTTAAAGCGCAAAGAGGTGGCACCGTGAAGAGTAAAATGCCCGAAGAAGACGGCGGCGCTCTAACCGGCGCTGAGCGCGCGCAGCTCAACCCCGAAGTGGAAGCCCGCCGATCCGATTCCGGTAAATGGGGCATTCTTGTGATGCTGATGGTCACGTTGCTGGCGACCGCCTGGACGCAGCGCCTCGCCCAACGCGAGCGACGGTCACTGATCAACCAAACGGGCAACAACGTTAGCGGTACGGGGGTTAGTAACTTGAGCAGCTACTCGCTGGCATTGCTGCTGGGTGGCATGCGCGGACCATTGGTAATGGGGCTGTGGGCCAGCAGTGAATCGCAAAAAGGCGAGCATAATCTTGAAGATTTTGACACCAAGGTAGAGATGATTCGCCTCCTGCAACCGGACTTTGATTCGGTGCACCTCTTCCAGGTTTGGAACAAGGCCTACAACATCGGCGCGATGATGTCGAGCCTTCCCAATAAATACTCCGCCTGCCTGGGTGGCCTCGATTACGGCGAAAAAATTGACCTGCAACGCCCGGACAACATCAACATCGTCGCATCGCTCGGGGATGTCTATTTCAATAAAATGGGCAATAGCAAGGAGCGGGCGTACTACTCGCGGCGGCTGGAAGCGGAATCATTTGAACCGGTGAAGCTCATCGTACCTGCCGACCGCAGCGCGGAGCTGACCGCTGCTATGCGCCGTGCCGATCTGGAGGATGCCGAAGCCGACATCCGCACCGAAGCGCGCGCCGATGGTGGCGGAGATGTCGTGACGCTGCTGACGGATCACATCAGCGCCAATCGTTTGACCACGCTGCTTGGGAAAGAGGGAGTCCAACTGGTTCCACAGGTGTGGATTCCTAGCGGCGGGTCACAATTCCCAGTACGCCATGTACCCATGCTTGATGATAAAGGGTACCTGTTACCCTCGTTTCTGGCACCCCAACATGGGCGGCCGCCCAACGTGGCGAACCAGGAATATTGCGACGGTTCACAACTTCAATTTCTCAAGCAATTTGAGCCGTTTCCGTTCGGACTGTCGCCCATGGGGTTGGGTTACAACTATTACAAGCGGGCCCAGGTGCTCAAAGACACCACTCGCCAAAAGCATCTGCAGTTGAGCGATCAAATGATCGACAAAGAGCCGGCGCTTTGCCTGATGCTCTGGCTGGAAAACGAATGGGATCAAGGCGTGCGGCTGGAAACATCCGCGATGGGACTTGAGCAACCAGACGATTCAGAAAACAAGGGCCTGGTG
>JBBSFP010000446.1:0-2290 GCA_038238625.1 Tepidisphaerales bacterium | reverse complement strand
GCACCAGACAAAAATGCCGGCGGCAAGAAGATAGCCGCCTATCCACCAGATGGATGCAAATCTGTTGCCATCCCAGTTGTCCGGGACATCACCACAGCGAATAAGGATGGTGAAGCCGACAAGGGCCATCGAGCCGCCGACAATCTCCAAAACATTCCACACTTTGGCGGTATGCTCAACGTGTTGAGATTTCATGAACGATCTGGATGACCTGAAATAGCTGAGCGGTTTGCGTTTTGACGTTTGCGGCATATTGAACTGCTGATGCGACAATCGCCGCGCGCGGCATCCATCCCGATGGTGACATTTCAAAACAACGGGCGTCGGCGGCCTGGGGAATATTTAATCATGGTTGGCTATACCACTATTTTGGTTGTCTGGGTGTCGTGAGGGCATTGTTTCAGTTGCGGCTGGCATTGTCTATCAAAATCAGCGGATCTTACACCTGATCGGGTTCATCGGGGGATAGCTTTTGAATTGGTGTGGCTTGCATCTGCTCCCAGCGGCGCGGGGCGATGGCGGTGTGCAATGCGGGGAGCGGGGCATCGGGGTTGAGCCAGGCGGCCTGGTCTTCGTCGCGCAGGATCACGGGCATGCGATGGTGGATCGGGCGCATGAAATCGTTGGGGGCGCTGGTCAGCATGGTCATCGTGCTGCCGGACCACAGGCCGGCGAAACAAAACAGGCGATCATCCAGAAAATGAATCAGCGTCGGCTGTTTTTCAGGCCATTCGTAAAAACCGTCGGCGGGGATCAGGCATCGGCGATGTCTGAATGATTCGGCAAAGGTCGGTTTGAGGTCCGCAGTTTCGGCGGCGGCATTGAAGATGCGCTTGGATTTGTCCCAGGGCGCGCGATATCCCCATTCCAACATGGCGCACCTCCGCCGGCCATTTTCCAGCTTTACAATCGGGACGGGCTGGGAGATGGCGATGTTGAGGCGCGGCCGTTCCGAAAATTCTTCAAATTGTTCGGTTGTGAGGCCAAGCCGCTCGGCGAAATGCCGAAGCGACAGTTTCAATCGGTAGCGCGCACACATGCTCATATCATAGCAGTCGTGATGCGGATCCGGCCAATCGAACGCGTTGGAGTGGGCATCGGGTGTGCCCGTCATCCATGGGGCAGTCCACGTTCCGAGTCGTTAAATCATCTTTAACTTCAAAGGCACGAAGACCCCCACCTCGATCCTCCCCCGCGAGTACGCGGGAGAGGAGGTCAGACAGACGCCCGGAAAATCGGGCACGCCCGGTGCATCTTTGCGGCGGATCGATTCTGGCAGCGCGTTTGCCATCTCGATCAATACATACTCGGGGAATCAGATTTGGGCGTCTCCCCCTGCTGATTACAGCAGGGGCCGTGCTCTTCGACAGGCTCAGGGCTGAGTGCTGCGAGACTCCGCTTTGCTTCGGTCGAGAGTACGCGACAACGCCTGCGGGTTTCACTCCGCTCACTGACGCGAGGATCACGGCTGACGTTGTTTACCGGGGACGATGAACCTACCAGCAAAAGTTAATTTTCCGGTCTCGCATGTCGTCCCGTTTACGATTTCCGGGTGTCACGGGTCGTAGTACTCTGAGACCTGTGTGCTTTGTAGCCGCACGGCACAGGTCTGCGGAGTACCACCGACCTGTGGCACTCGGTTTGACGCTGCCCTAACTTTTTAGCGCGATGAGGCATTAGCGCGCTTTCTCCGCGCGGTCACTCGTTTTTGTACTTCAGCCTATATTTAATGGAAATCCCGCGAGCGCATAGAGCAGTTGGAAATCATTTCGCTGATATCGTGCAGTCGCACGGCCAGGACGTGCTGGATCTGGCCGTGGCGCTGGACATAGCCGTCGCACTGGATCGCGGAGGCGTTGCGGGCGGCATTGCGACAACGGTCGTAGACATCGGGCCGGATGATGAGATTCACGCTCCCGGTTTCGTCCTCGAGGGTTTCAAAGACGATTCCCTTGGCGGTTCCGGGGCGCTGTCGGATAACGACAATGCCGGCCACCCTGATCCATTTATCGTGGGGCTGATTCCACACCTGGGCGGCGGGGATCACTTTTCTGCGGGTCAATTGGCTTCGGATGAGCTGCATCGGATGTCCCTTCAGCGATAAACCGGTGCTGCTGTAGTCGGCATGAATTTCCTGGCCGGTGGTCATGGGCGGCAGAATGGGCGCGGGAAGCAGGTCGGGCGGCATTGCCAGAAGCCCGCGCTGCTCGGGCAAGGCCAGCGTTTCCCACAGTGCGATCCGGCGCGATCTTGGCAACGATGCGAAGGCGTCGGCTTCGGACAGCCTGGT
>JBBSFP010000445.1:0-2297 GCA_038238625.1 Tepidisphaerales bacterium | reverse complement strand
TCCTGCTGGCCTCGGCCGTCATCATTATTGAGGCAATCAAGACGTTCGCCAACGGGGCCACACCAGGGCAACTCCCCATCGGTATGGCAGTGCTGGCGGTGGTGATGGTTTCGTACGCCGTCCTTGGGATTTACATGGTGCGGGTGGGCAAAGCGACACAGTCAATCGCGCTCGAAGCCGATGGGCGGCACACGCTGGCCGATGCACTCACCAGTGCGATCGCGCTCATCGCGCTGGTGATCATCCACTTCACCGGATGGCACTATGCCGATCCGCTGGCGGCGCTGTTGGTGGCGATCTACGTCGCCAGCACCGGGGTAAGCCTCCTGGGCCGGTCGGTGGCCGGTTTATTAGACGAACAGGATGAGAAAGATACCCGGTTGCTACGCGGAATCCTCGCAGCCCATGCAGCCGGTAAGCCCCCGACGATTTGCAGCTATCACAAGCTGCGGCACCGGCACAGTGGGCGCTACCACTGGGTGGACTTTCACCTCATCGTTCCAGCCGGCTGGGATATTGCCCGCGGGCATGCGGTCGCAACCCGCATCGAGATGGAAATCGAAAACGCGCTGGGGGAAGGCAACGCCACCGCACATGTTGAACCGTGTCAGGCACCCGACTGCCCGGCGTGCAACCCCGGAGTGGCACCCCCGTCAACCGTGACTGACCCAGCGACTTCAGTGCCTGACCAATTACCCAAACTGCCCAACTGAAGCGTGCTAACAACTCGCGGTCGTCTCGCACCGTGCAGGATAAGATATTTTTTCGCTACAGCTTCTCTGATTTCCCACCATATCGCTTGCAGACTGATCTTATTGGCCACAATCCGAAGCGTTTTTTCTATCACTTTTCCACAAATACAGGCTATGATTTTGCAGAGCCATCTACCCGGCTGCAATACCCGAACAAAACGACTGTTTCAGGCATATAAGCCCGTCTGTTATCGGGCACTGAAATGGCTCGCCGTAACCTTCTATCCACCCACCGATTGAAGGCACGACCTACACCTGGGATATCGAATCGCGGAGGCATGCTCATGATTGTCGGTAACACAATGCGCGGTTTAAGTCTTGTCGTTGCAGGAGCGCTGGGACTGCTCATCAGCAGTTCGCCGGTACGGGCCGAGACACAGCCCCATGGTCCGGACAAAAGCTCGGACACATCCCCGGATCAACGGGTGCACAACATGGACCAGGCGATGAATCGTTACGACCAGCCACGCGGAGCCGGTGGGTATGGCGATCGTTTCGATGATATGCGCGCTGGAAGTCACAGCCCATTTGACACCCACGACCTTCCGCTGCCGGAGATGGCCGCGACCGTCGATGCATCGGCCCATGCGGCGGCAGCTCGTCGGGCATTCGACTTGGCAGACAACGCACTGGGCAACGCGGTGCACATCGCTCAATCAAATTTTGAGCGATCCGATGCTTATGTGAATTCTCTCAACGATGAAAAGAAGGCCTACGAAGATTTTGAAGCTGCCCGGCGATCCGCGATCCGAAAGATTTCCGATGACCCCCAATACCGTGCCGCATCTGAGCTGCGCGATCAACTGCGGGTTCGCATTGCTGAACGTCGCAACATGCGTGGCACTTCAATGCATGAGATTCTTTCCATGGCGATGGTGAAGCTCAGCTATGCCACCACGGCTACTGCGATGGAAGCGGTTGCATCCAGCGACGATTCCGGCTACCGCGATGCCCAGGCCCGCCTGTTTAGCGCGGGGGCCCGTGTGCGCGAGATGCGTCGCACTTTTGAAGACCGTGTTCGCACCGATCAGGACATGATGGCCCTTCGCAACAAGGTCGAAGAAGCCCGCACCGCACGCCTCATTACCGCCGCTGTCTTCGAAGGCTCCCTGGAAATTTCAAACGAAGCACTCGATTACGTCTACTGGCGGCATCGCACCGAGCGCGCTCACTATGGATCTTACTACGATCCATACGGCTACGCGGGCTATGGCGGCGGATATGGCGCGAACTACCGATAACGCACTTAACACACTTTGTTTTCAATGGCTTTTCCCGGGCTCCGCATTTCGCGAAGCCCGGTTTTTTTTAAATCCTCAACTTGTTAAGCCATGTGTTTACTCGGTCGAAAGTATCGGGGGGGGGGTCGTTCTATGTTTGAGGTGATGGGTGAATCCCGTTTCCGGAATCTCCAGCGCTTTTGACATCGCCACCAGCGGGCTGAATGCAGCCAGCGCCCTGCTGAATGTGACGGCCAATAACATCGCAAATCTAGACACCCCCGGCTACCAGGGCCAGCGCGCTGATTTGCTCGATCTTTCCACC
>JBBSFP010000444.1:0-2328 GCA_038238625.1 Tepidisphaerales bacterium | reverse complement strand
TTGCCATTCGACGGCCTCCGATGGAACCTTCGCACCGGCCGAGGTTGTGCGACTGGCTGCCGAAGCGGGCCTGGTGGCGCTCGCGCTGACGGATCACGACACGGTTGCCGGTGTTGCCGAGGCGGCAGAGGCGGCACATCGCGCCGGCGTGGCGTTTCTACCGGGCATCGAAATCTCCGCTGAGTTTCTCCACCCGGGGACGCTCCACCTGTTGGGTTACGGCATCGATCCGCAGAGCCCTGTGTTACAGCGAATGACCGAAACGCTGCTGGCGGGGCGGGATCAACGCAATCCCAGGATCGTTACTCGTCTGCGCGAGCTGGGTGTTCCCATCACCATGACCGAAGTCGAGGAGCGCGCCGGGGGTGAGGTAGTCGGTCGACCTCACATCGCCTCCATTCTGGTGGAGAAGGGGTTTGTTAGCTCCATCAAAAAGGCGTTCGAAAAATACCTCGCGCCCGGAGGGTTGGCCTATTTCGACAAAGAACGGCTTGCTCCGCGAGAGGCGCTGGAAATGATCACACAATCCGGTGGCATTCCGGTGCTAGCTCATGCTATCCAGCTGCGCACCGAAAACGATGCGCAGCTTCAGCGAATCGTCAAGGATTTGGTGGATCTGGGTCTGCGCGGGATTGAGGTCTATCACAGCGATCACGATGACATTTGGATCAACAGGTGCATTGCCATAGCCCAGCGCTTCGACCTGCTGCAAACCGGGGGTAGTGATTTTCATGGCTCTAATAAACGCGACATCAATCTCGGTTTGGCGCATGGCCGGCATGTGCCGCGCGCATGTTATGACGCCCTCGTAGCTGCGCGACCTGCACCCGTGCAGCGCGCCTAGGATTATCGCAAAGGAAACAGCTCCCCGATGTCAGTCGTTGCCGAACCTGCTCTTGATGTAAATTTGCCCGCGCTCAATGAAATGCTTGAGCCGATGGATCCCCAGCGCATCGTCTCGTGGGCATGTGCCGAGTTTGGTGATGGGTTGATCATGTCCAGCAGCTTCGGGGCCGAGTCCGCGCTTTTGCTGCATTTAGCCACGCAGGCAAAGCCTAATATTCGCATCATTTTTGTAGATACCGGCTACCTTTTCCCAGAAACGCACAGATTCATGGAACAGTTGCGACAACGCTTCAACCTGAACGTGTGGACGTACCGCACACAAAACGACCCGATCGGATTCCTGCACCATGCCGGTGAGGAAAACTGGAAATGGCGTAAGGACATCGAGGCCTGCTGCGCCGCCAACAAAACAGAGCCAATGCAGCGGGCCATTCGCGAGCTTGCCCCCCGGGCATGGTTTCGCGGTATTCGCCGAAACCAAGCCGATTCGCGTCGCGACGCTCGCTTTTTAGAGTGGGATCGGGCCTATCAGTGCTATGCCATCTCACCACTGCTCAACTGGACGAGCCGTGAGATTCACGCTTACATGAAGCAGCACGATCTCCCGTATCACCCGTTAACCGAAAAGGGATATCTGTCGGTCGGCTGCAATCCGTTAAGTTGCACGCGGCCGGTGGCTGAAGGGGAAGACCCGCGCTCGGGCCGCTGGACGGGCAGCGGCAAGCTCGAATGTGGGATCAACATGGGCTCGCTCGATTCCGCCAATCAAATTTGAATCGGGGCAAACCTCGACGCTGCCTGGGCGGTATGTAAACTGCCGTGGATGGCGTTTATTCTTGCGCTTGATCAGGGAACCACCAGCTCGCGCGCGGTGGTGTTCAACCATGCGGGTCAGCCGGTCGGTTCAGCGCAGCAAGAGTTTGGACAAATCTTTCCACAACCCGGGTGGGTCGAGCATGATCCCGATGACATTTGGAAAAGCCAACTGACGGTCGGAAGGTTGGCCATTAAAAACGCAGGTGTTTCAGCATCAGACGTCGTTGCCATCGGTATTGCCAATCAGCGTGAGTCGGTCGTGGCCTGGGATCGCGCTACCGGGCGTCCTGTTTGCAATGCCATCGTATGGCAAGATCGCCGCACGGCAGGATTCTGCGATGAGCTAAAGGCGGCCGGCAAGCAGGCCGTTGTCCAGCAGAAGACCGGGCTGGTGATTGACGCTTATTTCTCAGCGAGCAAAATTCGCTGGATTCTGGACAACATCCCTGGGGCCCGCGCAAAGGCCGGTCGAGGCGAACTTGCAGTGGGGACGGTCGATTCGTGGCTGGTGTGGAATCTCACCGGGGGGCACGCGCACCTGACCGATGTTTCAAACGCCGCCAGGACGATGCTCTTCGATATCCACCGACTGGATTGGGATGACACGCTGCTTGAGCTCATGCAAATTCCCAGAACAATTCTGCCCAAAATTTGCCCCAGCAGCTC
>JBBSFP010000443.1:0-2338 GCA_038238625.1 Tepidisphaerales bacterium | reverse complement strand
CGGATACTGGGACCTGCGTTCTGATCGTCATCTTGCCGACAATCCGCACTGGGTTTTAATTCAAAGCACGGCGATGAACCTGCTTGAGCAAACCAAATAGCAGTTCGTTCGAATCCCAATCGCTTCACACTCCCGATGTAGTAGAATAGCCCCACGTTTACCGTGATGGGGCTACTTCTGCGTTCGGATAACAATCAATGAGCGATGTCACCGTACACCTGCTGTTGCAAAATGCGGCGGCTGCGCTGCAGGCTGATCAACTCCCACGAGCCGAGCAGTTCTGTCGCGACGCCCTGCAAATGGACCCGGGCAACGCGCAGGCGATTCACTATCTCGGGCTGTTGTCGGCGCGCGTGGGGCAACTGATTCAGGCGATAGAATTGATGTCGCAATCGATCAAGATTGCACCGGACCGGCCTTTTTTTTACAACAACCTGGGCGAAACCCTCCGCCGTGCAGGCCGCATCGAGGAGGCCAAGGCGTGTTGGAACAAGGCGCTTGCGCTTGATCCAGGCTATGCCCCGGGGCATCTGAATATGGCGCGCGAGCTGGCCGTCGAGGGCCGCATAGATGAGGCGGCATCAATCTATGATCACGTTTTGGGGCAAAACCCGATGTTGCATGAAGCACGCGACGGGCTTGGTGAATTATTCCTCAGCGCGGGCAAGCTGGACGCCGCCGTCGCGCTTTGGAGACAATTATCGAAATTGGAACCGGGTAACGTACAAGGCGACGTGCGGGCGGCGGTTGCGTTGGCGCAGTCCGGCCGACTGGTGGATGCCATCGAAATTCTTAATAGCGCGGTGTTGACTGACCCCAACCACTTTGAAGCGCATGCCAACCGTGGCATGGCACTGTTGCAACTGGGCGACCTGCCCGAGGGCCTCCGGGAATTCGACTGGACCAGCCATCACGGCCCCCATGCCACCGGACAGCGAACGTTTACACAATCGCGCTGGGATGGATCGCCCCTTTCAAAAGGACAGGGGCTTCTCTTGTTCACCGAAAACGGGTTTGGCGATGCGATACAGTTTGTGCGCTTTGTCGAAATCGCCCAGCAGCGCGTAGGTGCAGGGCATATTATCCTGCAATGTCGCACGGAATTGGTCCGGCTTTTCAAGACGATCAAAGGGGTCGAAGTAATCGCCAATTCACCTGCGCTGCCGGCATTTCACGTTCAATGCGAGTTGGCATATTTGCCAGTTATCTTCCGGAGCGCAATAGAATCAGTATCTTCGAAGATTCCTTACCTGACGCCCTACCGTACTGATTTTGAGCGATTCAAGCTGGAGATAGCCGCGTTGCCACAACTTGCGGCAGGACCGCGGCGAAAAATCGGCCTGGTATGGGCGGGTAGCCCGAAGCATCGCAACGATGCGCAGCGTTCGATTTCGCCGACGGTCTTTGAGCCGCTACTGAAACTCAAGGGTGCCGTATTTTTTAACCTTCAGAAGAATGATGGCAGCGGGCGCGCGGAATTACCCGCAAGCAGCGAGTTGATCGACTGGACAGGCAAGCTCAATGATTTTACCGACACCGCAGCACTGCTGGCGAATCTGGATCTACTGATTTCGGTGGACACATCGATCGTTCATCTGGCGGGCGCCATGGGTCGGCGGGTGTGGACACTGCTTCCGCGCGAACGCACGGATTGGCGTTGGCTGCCGGGACGCGATGACAGCCCTTGGTATCCGACGATGCGATTGTTCAGGCAGAAGCAAACCGGGGACTGGGATGAGGTGATTGCGCGGGTGCTTCAAGCGCTTACCACCGGCGGCAAGGCCGCGGGCAAATCCGTTTGAAATAGATAGGAAGTTTTAGCTACCGATTGGTCCGCAGCGCTTAAGCGCTGGCTGTTTGCTTCAACTGTTCGCGGTAAAACTCTATCATTTTTGCAAGGCCATCGCTGCGCGTAACTGTGGGCACCCAGCCGAGAACGGCCCGGGCACGGGCAATATCCGGGCAGCGCACCCGTGGGTAGTCGGGGGGCATCGGCTGATGAACAATTCTGCTCGTCGAGCCGGGAATCAAATCGCGGATTTCCCGGGCAATTTGCAGCACCGTCACCTCATCGGGATTCCCCAGATTGATCGGTTCATGAAAGTCTGATTCCATCGTGAGGTTAATCCCGCGCACCAGGTCTGAAACGTAACATAGACTACGGGTTTGCTGCCCCTCGCCGAAAACCGTCAGCGGCTCATTATTCAGCGCCTGGCGAATAAAGCTGATCACCACCCGGCCGTCGTAGGGATCCATACGTGGGCCGTAGGTGTTGAAGATGCGGATGATCCGCGTATCAGCGCTGCGCTCGCGGTGGTAGGCCATCGTGCAGGCTTCG
>JBBSFP010000442.1:0-2361 GCA_038238625.1 Tepidisphaerales bacterium | reverse complement strand
CCGCTCATGCTGCTCATCATCGCCACGGGATTGTAATCGATCTTGTACCAGGCCATCAGCCAACCTTGCATTGTCTTGATCTCAGCCGTCTGTGCAGTGATGATGTTCTGGCACATCGTCCGCACCGTATCGGTCTTAGCCTTCGCCAAGCAGTCGTTCGACATGTCGAGCGCCATTTGATGATGATCCATCATTCCTTCGAGGAAACGCACTTCGGAACGTCCGGCGCGGCCCGCCGTGGGACCATTCGCCAACACTGCGGAACTCATGCCCAGGCTGATCACTGCGGCCAGCACACCGAATACCAACCAACGTCGCTGCATTGTCATTTGTCCACTCCTTGATAAAACGCACAACGCTTCATTATTACCCTAAACCACCGTTTAAAAAACACGCCGTTTGGCGGGGTCGAAAACCGCTTTAGCGGCATAGGGCTTGCTCCACGCTCGATGAATCGAACCGAATCAAATAAAGGAAAGTTACCCCATGCAAACCCAAAGCCACGCCACGCATATGAGTCCTGAGATGGAGCAGTGCATCCGCAATTGCCAGGACTGCCACCACCTCTGCATCGAAACGACCACCCACTGCCTGCAAATGGGCGGTAAACATGCCGCAATGGAGCACATTCGGCTGCTGCAAGACTGCGTGCAAATTTGCCAGACGAGTGCCGACTTCATGCTGCGCGGCTCGGAGTTCCACGCTCGCACTTGCGGCGTGTGCGCGGACGTGTGCCAACGCTGCGCCGAGGACTGCGAACGGCTCGATCCGAATGACGCGCAAATGAAAGCGTGCGCCGAGGCGTGCCGTCGCTGCGCTGACTCATGCCGTAAAATGGCAGGTAGCATGGCCGCCTAGTACACTGAGGCGCAATTAGACCGAGGGATCGAGTATAATGGGGGCATCTTGTGATAAGGGGTGGACGAGATGCCCGGGCCGAAGCCTGAGACAATTGAGTTAAGCGCGGAGGCGCGCCAAGAGCTAGAGCGACTGGTGGCGCGCCACACGACGGGACAGCAAAAAGCGCAGCGTGCCCGGATCATCTTGAAAGCTGCTGAGGGCAAGAACCATGCCCAAATCGGACAGGCACTGAAGGTGTCTGTCGATATGGTGCGCTTGTGGCGACGGCGTTGGCTCGCCCTCCAACCCATCGCCTTGGACGATGTGAGTGTGGAAGAACGGCTGGAGGATTTACCGCGACCTGGGGCACCCGCGCAGATCACGGGCGACCAGCTCTGCCAGATCGAGCAAATGGCTTGCCAAGCGCCCGAACAAGCCGGACGGCCTATCAGCCAGTGGACAGGCCGGGAGATCGCCGACGAACTGAGGCAACGCGGCATTGTAGCGCATATCTCGCCCCGCCATGCAGCGCGCCTGCTAAAAAAGGGGGGCTTCAACCGCACTTGATGCGTTATTATCTGACCCCCGAACCCGACCCGCAGTCGGACGAAAAGATTGCCAATATCAATGGCCTGTATCAGACGGCCCAAGAACGGGCCAGCCACGGGGAAGCGACACTGAGTACGGATGAACTGACCGGCGTGCAAGCCCTGGAACGCAAACATCCCGATTTGCCGATGCAGCCCGCTCAGGTCATGCGCCGCGAGTTCGAGTACAAACGGCATGGCACCCGCTCGTTCATCGTGAACTTCGACGTAGCCAGTGGACGGGTTGGTCAGGTGTCGGCTGTCCCGACCCGAAACGAAGCCGATTTTGTGGCCCATATTCAACATACCGTCGAAGCCAATCCGGCCATTGTTCAATGGCACTTCATTACCGACAATCTCAATACCCATCAATCGGAAAGTTTGGTGCAGTATGTGGCCGACGAATCTGACCTCGCCATTGATCTGGGCATCAAAGGCCAATCGGGTATCCTGGCCTCAATGGAGACCCGACCCACCGGATTGTCTTTCACGACACACCCAAACACGCTTCCTGGATGAACCAGGTCGAGATTTGGTACTCGATCCTCTCTCGCAAGTTGCTCAAACGCGGTAACTTCATCTCGGTTGCCGATTTACCCCGCCCCACGGGCCAAACCTGGCGAATGTTCCTGCACAACCACAAGGGGCAGAAAAGGGTGACATTCTCGCCCAGGTCGAGCTGATCAATCGTGTGTTTGGGATCACCGCTTAACTTTTCCAGTTTTCTAACCCAATTCGACTCTTCTCCAAACCGGTCGCCTTTTTGCGACAGAACCTTCCAGCCTCAGCCGTTCACCACGCCGTGCAGGTTGAGCGTCTCCGCGTAATGTCACTCGACCTGCCGATTGACCACGACTGCGCGGAGCAGCGGCGTTTCGTTTTTGCACAGCAACGTAGCGTATTTAAAACATCGGTGGAAAAAGAATCCGCGTGG
>JBBSFP010000441.1:0-2364 GCA_038238625.1 Tepidisphaerales bacterium | reverse complement strand
CGGCACTTTTTGCCCGCCCCAACTACGCGGCCATCGCCTGCCCCGCTATTTATCCCGGGCAGACCATCCGTGCCCGGCTGTCGCTCGTCGAAGGCAACGATGTCACCGCCCGTTTATATCTCCGCTACTTCGGCGCCGGCGACCAGTTGGTGCAGGTGGATGGACCGCCAGTGCTTCTCAAATCCGCTGCCCAAAACGTGGAGTGGCAAGTCCCCCCCTTACCGTGCGGGCCCATCGGCGAAGTAGGTGTCGAGCTGTCCAGCCGTCACCCGGCCAGCGGTCAATGTGTGCTGCATTCATTCACCTGGGACGGATGCCCGGAGGTTACCTTCGCGCGGCCAGACATTGCGCAGGCCACGTCATGGAAGCAAGCCTGGGTACCTGGGGTGGATCGCCCCTTCTTTCGCGAAACCGGGGCATCGTTTCTGGTGCTGCACAGTCGTGGGCGCGGCCTGCTGATACAGGGCCAGCGCCAATGGACCGATTACCGCGCTGAGACCGTGCTCACTCCGCATCTCTCCCTCGCTGCCGGACTGGCGGTGCGCGTGCAGGGAATGGAGCGATATTACGCGATCCTCTTCACCGCCGATGGCAACATCCAGCTGGTCAAATGCCGCCATGACCAAACCATACTGGCTGAAAAAAACATTGGATGGCAGCGCGAGCAGCGTGACCTGGTGACCCTGCAGGTGAAGGGCGATCATCTCCTGGCTTCAGTGGACGGCAACGAGGTCTTCAACCTGGCCGATCCAAACGGCCCTCTGCTCGGCGGTGGTGTTGGGCTGGTCGTCGAGGAAGGCGCGCTCACCGCTGACTATGTGCAAATTGGCCGGGTTGATTAAGAATAAAATAGCCCGCAAAATTCGCCGGTTTGGTTCAAAAGCTGGTTTCTCTCACAAGGTCGCCGGAATTTTGTCGATAAAACAAAAAACCGGAGATCATCTATGCCCTTAGCGCAGCTTGTATATGTGTCTCGCCGCACCAAAAATCTTAAGCCCGAAGATTTTCCGGCGTTGGTCAGCAAAAGTTCCAAAAACAACGCCCGCATGGATGTTACCGGAGTCCTGATATGTCTCGGGCAGAACATCCTGCAAGTACTCGAAGGGGATCCAGAGCAGATCACCCCGCTGTATGAGCATATTGCCAAGGATCAGCGACATTCGCATGTGCAGATGCTCATTTGCAAGAATGTCGCCAAACGTATGTTTCCGGAATGGGGCATGGCCCTGGCAGATTTCAACTGCAAGACCGATTTGAATCGCGACCGCCTGCAAGCGCTGGTCAACGACATCCGCCAGGCCTCTGACACCTCCCACCACAGCGTGGAGACGCGCGTGATCCTCAGCGATTTTAAGCTCCAGCTTTCCAGAGCCGCCTGAGCGTCCGGGCGCAGGCCGCAACGACCCCTTTGTATTGTTACATCTGATCGGATCTGCCAATGGCGGTTTACAATCCCAAGGTTATTCAGAAGTTGGCAGACAAGCTTTATCACAAAGCCCATTTCATCATCTTCGGATGGACCATATTCGGGGTGATGCTCGGAATACTTGCTGGCCGAATTTTCGCAGTCAAATTCTCACTCGACTTCGATGTTCAAGCAAATCTCGTGATCATGGCTGTGGGAGGGTTCATCGTGGGTGCGATCGGTTTAGCAATCGGGATTAGCCGCTCATTCATGATCCGTCTGCATGCCCAACTGGCCCTGTGTTACAAGCAAATCGAAGAAAACACGCGGCAAGTTAGCATCTCCACGATGGCGTGGAGAAATTCATAGAGATATAGAACTGTAGAAATGTAGGGGCCGCATTGGGGTACACATCGCGCACTGCTCTGTCGCCGGAAGCGATGAAATCGCTCCGCGGTGCAGACGTTATTCGGCTAAATGGACTTGAAGCCGTTCCACTGATTTAATGACTGCCAAAAATTTTCGCCCGAACGGCGTGAAATGATACTCAACGCGCGGCGGCACGACGGGAAATACCTTGCGGTCAATGATGCCGAAACTCGCGAGTTTGCGTAGCCGTTCATTGAGCACCTTGGCCGAGATGCCTTCGCAGGCGCGTTCCATTGCACCGGGGCGGTACACACCCGCACGCAGGGCGGAGAGCACGCTCATCGACCATTTGCACCCAATCACGCTTTCCAGCATGGCGGCGACGCGACGATGGGATTTTTTTTGCCCCGTCGTACTTCGGCTGGCCACCGATTTTGCACCAACTGGTGCCCTGGGCACCTTTTGGTTCCCGGTTGCCTGGACGGTTTTGGACGCCAAGATAGTGGCGTGTTCCCGGTTGTTCCGGGATTTGTTGGATGATACTTTTAGAGGAGATACCATGACCAAGGCCACATTCTACCATGCCGGTT
>JBBSFP010000440.1:0-2371 GCA_038238625.1 Tepidisphaerales bacterium | reverse complement strand
GAAAGCGGCCCGCACATGCTGATCGACACCGTGCTGGAATTTCGCCGGCGCGGTTATGACCAGCCGGCGGCGACGAGCGTGTTTCATGATAACCCCTGCCGATTTTTTGGGCAGAATCCGAAGTGGAAACTACAGCCGAACCCGGACTAGGCCCGGCCCAAGCCAACGATACCCAGCATGAATCGGGAGCGGATTTTGAGGGGCATCAAACCAGAACCCCACCGGCTTGTGAGTCGCGGCGGGTTGCATTAAGTTACTTCGCGCGTGGCACCGCCACCGGGAAGGCGTTCGGCGTTCATGAAATCGATGCGATCGGTTTTGCCAACAGGGTCTATTTGTCCACCAGCCGTTTACGCCATCAGGCGGGTTTTGGGCGCGCTGTGGGCGCTGGTGATCGGTGCTGGCATCTCTGGGTGTGGGGCGGGGATTACTTACATTTCACCCGAAAAGCAGGTTGCGATCGGCCGTGAGCACATCGAAGTCCCCAGCGGATTTCAGATCGCGCCCATGGTGGAAAATCTCACCGCACCTACGGCCATGGCATTCGACGGCGATCGGATGCTTGTTATCGCCGAGAGCGGTGCCGGCGGAGATGAACCGCACATCTTTGCGATTCGACGGACTGATGGAAAGCGGATCGACATCTATCCCAGCGAGCGACGATTTCCGCTGTCGCCCCTGCATCCGGGATTCCATATCTATGGGACCGTCGGTGGGGTTGCTGTTGACCATGGAAGAATCTATGTGAGCCATCGCGACAGTCATGATCGGGGCGTAATCACACGTTTTGGTTATGACGGTTCGCATGAAACGCTGATTGCCGACTTGCCAGCTGAGGGCGATTACGGCGTCACCAATCTGGCCCTTAGTACCGATGGGCGCATTTATTTTGGTATCGGATCGGCTTCCAACAGTGGCGTGGTCGGGCTGGATAACGCGCGGTGGATTAAACGGCATGCGCGATTTTGCGACAAACCCTATGTTCCATTGAAGCTGCTGGGTTACCGCTTCACAACGGTCAATCCCTTTGCCACGTTCTTCGAGAGCCGTAATGCCGACACCGCTGGATTCCAGCCTTTTGGGGTCAGCCAGAGCCAGGATATTTCCAAGACAATCGACGGAAAACCGACCAGCAGCATTTGTTCAGTTGACGTGCAGGGTGGCGACTTTCGCGTTGAAGCGTGGGGTTATCGCTATCCGCGCGGGCTGGCATTCAACGAATTCGGGACCCTGTATTTCACCAGTGATGGCATGGAGTACCGTGGCACCCGACCCATTCTGAATGACCCAGACGTATTCGTCCGCCATGCTGCTGGTTCGGTGGGGCCGTTTCCTGATTACGCCTCGAATGGCGACTCCATCAGCGAAGCCCGATACCAGCCACCCGCAGCTGATATCAGGCGATTTGGCTACGCAAGCATCGCAGCCCTGGTGGATCGTGCGGCCAGCCATCTCTCACCACCCGACAAGAATTTGATCGTCGGGGAATTCCATTCGCAGAGTGGTGCGGCAGGGGTGGACTTCTTTCCAGCTTCCGGGCCATTCGCCAAATACCGTGGCGACGCAGCCGTGGCGTTGTTTGGAGATCGTGCCCCCTTCTCCACCGGCGGGCTTAAACTCAAGGGGCCGACCGGGTACAAACTCGTTCGCGTAAATGTTCTAGATCACCGCGTGGAAGAACTGATACGCAACGCCCGGTTGCTTCCAAAAAGTAAGCTCGGCAGCGGGGCTATCGGGTTAGAGCGACCGATCGATGTAAAGTTCGGGCCCGATGGTGCAATGTACATCCTGGATTTTGGCCGATTAGAAATGAAGGGGAGCCGCGAGCGCGTGACCGGGCAGACTGGGGCGGTGTATAGGGTATGGGCCACTGCTGACCCTGCATCGCAACCTTCGAAGTAGGTGCTTACGCACGTCAATTCATCAAGACCATCGCGACATCCGGACACACCGCACCGAACTGAAACTAGCCCGGACACTCAAAAAACTGCCTTATGTTGTCCTGGCATACTCGTTGCATAGATATGCATCGTCTGCCAAAACTAGCACTCCTCTTTCTCCCTCCTACGCCGGGTTAAGCCCCCCGGCGTTTTTTTATTTTATACCAGCGCATTTTCCAAGTGGATCAGTTGCTCAGCGACATCAGAATCCTCTTTGGAATCAGAATCCACCGTTCGCACCGCATGGAGCACCGTCGAGTGATCGCGCCCTCCGAAGTATCCACCGATTTCTTCCAATGAATAACGCGTGTGTCGGCGAGCCAGGAACATGCAGACCTGCCGGGGAAACGCGATGCTCTTGTGACGTTTTTTGCTCTGCAGGTCACTCAATCGCACGTTGTAATACTTGGTGACCACATCCAGGATGTTTT
>JBBSFP010000439.1:0-2371 GCA_038238625.1 Tepidisphaerales bacterium | reverse complement strand
GAGCGCGATCCATGCCTGTCTGACCCCATCATCCGTGCTCGCATCGGGGTGCAGTTTCAACAGTTAGCAACACAGCATCACGACTACAGCCCATACTTTTATTCCATTGCCGATGAAGCTGGCATCGCCGATCAGGCGGCCGCTTTTGACTTCTGCTTTTCGCGCTTTTGTCAGGATCGTTTCCGAGCCTGGCTCAAAGAACGCTACACCACACTCGATGCGCTCAACACCGAATGGGGCACTACCTTCAGCGATTGGAACCAGGCGCATGGCACTACCACTGACGAGCTTTTTACGCGCAAAGACGAAAACTCTTCAGCCTGGTGCGATTTCAAAGACTTCATGGATTCCGTGCAGATCGATGCTTACAACGTAGCTAAAACACACATGCGCATTGGCGATGCACGCGGCCGTATGGGCATGGGGGGCGCGCAGGGCCCCACTGCCGTCGGTGCCTGGGATTACTGGAAACTCACCCGCGTCATGGACCTCATCGAAGCCTACTACATTGGTAACAACTTTGAGCTGATTCGCAGTTTCGCTCCCGACTGCATCCTGGTGCACACCACGTTCCCCAAATCACTCGATCAAATTAATGTCACCCGCCGATTGGCCTGGTATCTGTGGATGCTCGAGGACAAAGGCCAATGGATCTGGGACGAAAACAAAGATCTCATCGACAAGGACGGCCAACCCAGCGCTATCGGAAAAGAAATGGCCCCGCTGTGGAAAGAACTCACCTCCGGGCTGGGTATGTTGCGCATTGCATCGCAACGCGCCGATGAGCCAGTAGCTATTTATGAGAGCCAGGCCAACCTGCGCCTACACTGGGTGCTGGAGGTAGCTCCTGAGGCCAAATCGTGGCTGGGCCGCAACAGCAGCATCGAGCGAAAAGACAATAAGCTGCTGCACCTGCGTGATTCCTGGTTATCGCTGTTGGCGGATAATGGAATTCAAAGCCGCTTCATCGCCCCGCAGCAGGTGCAGACCGATCTAGAGCAATACGATTGGAAATCCGGCAAAGGGGTGCGCGTCCTGATTCTTCCAAAGATTTTTGCCATGTCACAAGCCGAAGCGGAGGCGATCACCAGGTTTGTTAACGCGGGTGGTACCGTTTTGGCTGATGGCATGCCAGCGCAATTCGATGAGCACGGCAAGAAGTTCGACAAACCGCTCTTGCAACAGTTGTTCGATCCCCAGGCCGACAACGGCAAAGGCAAGGCGATTCTGCTCAAGCAGGACGTACAGCCCTACTGTATCCTGCGCCTAAAGCACAGCAACGATGAGGTTCCCGTGCGCGACGAAGTGGGAAACCTCCTCCGCCAGGCACTGGGCGATGCAGCAAATTCGATCCAGGTAGTCGGCGAGGATGGGAAGCTGATCACCGGCATCATGAAGACGATCTGGCACAATGGCAAAATGGATCTCGTTGGGATACTCCACAACCCTGAGCTGCGCATTACCGAGCTCGGTGATCAGGAAGACACCTCAAACGCCAAGTTCGAACAGCCCACCACGGTGGTGGTCCGTTCACCTGTGGAGCGGGTATGGGTTGACGTGCGTGAAGCAAAGTTGTTGGGGTTGAGCAAGGAACTGAAGGTCACCGTACCGAGCTTCGCGCCAGTCATCTTAAGTAGTTATCCCGCGCGGTTTCCCGTATTCGCCGTGGCTGTCAACCGACAGAGTAAGAAGATTGAAATAAAGTCGGCGAATGAAAATCCGGTCGCTGCCGCCATCTATCACCTCGATTTCATTGGCCCCGATGGGCAGGAGCGGCTGATGTATCGCCAAAACGTGAAACTCGATCCCAGGGGCGGCAGCGTGCAATTGCCGTTGGCGCTCAACGATGATGCCGGTGTCTGGAAGATCCTGGTGCACGAGGTGGCGACGGGAACGACGGTGGAAACCGCTATTGATTGGCAGAAGAGCGAGCGTTGAACTGGCCGTGAGCGCGCAGATATTCGTTCGTCCAACAAGATGGCGGCAAGCACCGCTTTATGATGCGCCAGCCGCGAATTTTTGATGACCTGTACCTCTATCAAGCCCGGGCCATTCACTGTTTAGACGTTCAGTTCTGACGTGGGGGCAAGCGCGGGCCGTCCTCAGCAGAGGGTTTATCAGATCGCGGCAAGGGATCACTTGTCATGCCACCGCGATGCGTGCCTGAGGGGGCTTCGACGACATCGCGCCTGTCGTTGGTATCGGCACTGCGAAGGTTCTTGACGACTTCGTCAACCGCCTCCATCTGCCGAAGTTGCATATCCGCTTTGGGCCACAACGACTGCAGTGTCTTGGAATCGCTGGGCAAAATGGTGATCCCTTCGCTGGCGATCACGGTCCCGATGTAATGCCCATTAGGGGTCATGTAATG
>JBBSFP010000438.1:0-2378 GCA_038238625.1 Tepidisphaerales bacterium | reverse complement strand
GGGTCCATAAAGAACGCGAGTTAAATCGACATTGGCGATGTTGAACAACAGTTGTGGAGGCATGGACGGATCGATTGGCAATGAGCTAGAGCATCAGTTCATGCTAAGGCCATGTGAAATCCATTGGCGCACAGCGAAATCGGAACCTCGGCTGAGCCTTGCCATGCGGGCAAAGCCTGGTGCCAGACTGTGCTTGAGAAATCGCTCAGGCGGTTTCGGCTTCGCGGCCCTCAAGAATCTTCTTGCGGACATCCTGCGCGGCCTGCTTGATATCCTGCATTTTTTTGCGGACCCGGGTGCCGGCTGCCTTATTTCCACCAATGGCCTTGCTCACGTCGTCGCCAGCTTCTTCAACCAGCTTCTTGAGCGTCTCGAATTCCTGCATGATAAACCTCCTAGATCTTTAACGAAAACCTACGGGACGTTTCCCGGTTCTTGATAAAGGGCAGAACTTACTTGCCATTCTTATGCGAGTCAAATCGCGTTTTCGCCGATTTTGATCGCGTTTCGCCGGGGTTTGACGCGCTTCAACCTGCGCGCACGTATTTGTGAAATGCCTCCAGGATACGTTTGGTAACCGGACCAGGCACCCCATCGCCGACCACGCGGCCGTCAATCTTGATCACCGGAATTACCTCGGCGCCAGTCCCGGTCAAAAAGAATTCATCTGCCACATAAAGATCATGCCGCTGAAGGACTTTCTCGACTGCGGGGATATTCAGCCTCTCGCAGAGGCGTAAAATCAGGTTTCGGGTGACGCCTTCCAAAATTCCATCGCTGGTCGTCGGGGTCATCACCACACCCTGCTGGATCACGAAAATATTATCTGCCGTGGCCTCGGCAACGTTTCCCTCGTGGTTGAGCATCACCGCTTCAGGCACACCGGCGTCTATCGCTTCAATCTTGGCCAATATGTTGTTTAAATAGTTGAGGCTTTTGATGCGCGCCGACAGCGCGTTGGGATGATTGCGGATGACTGAAGAGGTGATGATGCTCATCCCTTTCTCATACATTTCCTTAGGGTACAGCTGAATTTGATCGGCAATGATGACAATGGAGGGCAAGCAGTTAACGGGACTAAGGCCCAGGTTACCCACGCCGCGCGTGATAAGAAGGCGGATGTAGCAATCGGTGAAGTGGTTTGCCTTCACGGTCTGCTCCACGGCCGCGAGCATATCCGCCGGTGACATGGGGATCGTCAGGCGAATCGCCTTGGCGGAGGCATAGAGCCTTTGAATGTGGGCATCGGCTTCGAAGATACGCCCGCTGTATGCGCGGATGCCCTCGAAGACGCCATCGCCATAAAGCAGGCCGTGGTCATAGACACTAACCTTGGCGTTTTCCTTGTCGACCAGCTTTCCATCCATCCAAATTTGCAGAGCCATGCGAATCTCCGTGAACAACCGCGCTGCCTATTCGACTGCGCTTAACTTGCCATCCTTTAGAACCAGTACACGATCGGCCTGTCGGGCCAGGGCACGGTCGTGGGTAACCATGATGATCGTCTGGCCCGACTGTTGATGCAGGCGTTCCAAGACCCCCATAATCTGCTTCCCGGTGTCGTCGTCAAGGTTTCCGGTCGGTTCATCGGCCAGAAGCACACGTGGGGAGTTGAGCAAGGCCCGCGCAATGGCCACCCGTTGCCGCTCGCCTCCGCTGAGCTGGTCGGGACGATGCATCAGACGGTGCGACATCCCCAATTCCGCCAGCACTGATTTAGCCTTGGCGATCAGTTGGCGCCGCGCGCGCATATAGGTGAACCACGACATTTCAATCATCGGTGCCAACAGCGTGTTTTCCAGGACGTTGAATTCCGGCAGCAGGTGATAGAACTGGAAAACAAATCCAAACTGCTCGTTACGCAGCGCGCTGGCCAATCGCCCGCTACCGGCTTTCCGGCGGTGGAATATGCGCTCCCAGCCTTTTCCGGCGAATTGAAGGACCACTTGCAGCGACCAAAGCCAGAGCAACACGACAGGCATCACCACGATCAGCAATGTGATAATGATCAAGCCATGAAAAACCCAGCGATTGGCACGGTTTGCAAGCTGCGATGCCTCCAGCGGCTTGAATGCAATTCCCCAGACGATTGCCGTAATCATGAGAACCGCCGCACACTTTCCCCACCAGGGCACATCTGAAACCAGTTGCCTCAACCGCTGCAGACCGTGTTCGCCATACTGCAGTTTTTCGGGCCAAAAACGCTCGCGGCGGGCTCGACTGGTCAGCCGGGTATAATCTACGTCCTGATATTTTACCTGCCCGCCGTCAACGCCATCCAAAGCACCGAGTATGTGCAACAGCGTGCTTTTGCCGGACCCCGAACGACCTTCGATTGCAATAAACTCCCCTGCCCTGACCGTTAAATCGACGCACTG
>JBBSFP010000437.1:0-2395 GCA_038238625.1 Tepidisphaerales bacterium | reverse complement strand
GTGCATTACCCATGGGCACATGGATCACCTGGCGGGGCTTTCGTATTACTTGTCGCAGCGCAGCTTTCAGGGGATGAAGGCAGGAACGGTGTTGCTGCCCAGCGAGCTTGAGCGTCCGGTTGACGATTTGCTGCGTGCCTGGCGAAATGTAGAGCGACAGGGAACGCCCTACCAGTTGATTGGCATGCAGGCGGGGCAGACCTACCCCGTGCGCAAGGATTTTACCATTCGCGCCCTGCAGACGCACCACGGCGGGTCGAGCCTGGGATATAGCCTGATCAGCGTACGCGAAAAGTTACGCCAGGAATTTTTTGGCAAAACCGGGCCGGAACTCGTCGAGCTAAAGAAGCAAGGCGTGGATATTCAGTATCGCATCGAAGTTCCGCAGGTGACTTTTCTGGGCGACACCGCCGCCGGGCCCGTGTTTGATCTACCCGAAGTGCGTGAGGCACAAATCCTTATCACCGAGGTGACCTTTTTCGAAGCATCGCACAAGTCGCGCGCAAAGGCCGGGCGGCATTTACACGTCGATCAATTCCTGGAGATTTTGCCCAGCCTGAAAAACCAGCACATTGTGCTCATCCATGTTTCGCGGCGAACGGGGATTCGCAAGGCCATCCGCATCTTGCGTAAGCGCGCGGGCGAAGCCGCCATGAGAAACATTCATTTCCTGATGGATTTCGATGAAGCCACTTCGGGGGGTGATGTTGAGGATGCTGGGCCGCCCCGCGAGGATGCGCCCGAATAGATTCTAAGCGGCTTCGAGCAGCAGACCGGTCTTAGTGCCCCAGCGGATTTTGCGATAGGGCACCAGCGTGACGCTGAGGGTTTCCAGCAAAGGCGTGAGGGAGTCGGCAGTGATGTCGGCATGATCGACCAACAGTCGCAGGTGGGGACGTTGATGGGCGTCAATCGAAAGCTGCGGCATCGCCATACCAATGAGCGCGCGATTTTCGATCAGCCAGCGGTACGCCAGGGCAATGGTCCGCAGATCAGCCAGCCCCTTTCGCGCCACGGCAAACAGCATCAGTCGGCGGTCGCGGGAGACCGCCAGCCGAGCTTCGGTACACACCGGGCAGCGCACCGGGCATTCTAAAAGCCCCATCGGATCATTCCGCAACACTGCGGCTACCACTGCATCAGGCGACAGGTCCGAAAGATCCATCACCTCGGGCAAGTTAGGTGGAGTCGCGGGCGCGGGGGCGGGCGCTGCTGGCATATCCATCGACTTGGGCAAATTCGTCGGTGTCGGCACTGCGCGCATCTCAAAAGATTCTTGATCCCAGGCGGTCACCGGTGCATCTGCCGGCCGCCGATCTGGCTCGGCTTTTTCCGGCATGATTTTCCCCAGTTCCACCTCAACGGAGTCCATCGCTTGCCGTGGCGACCGCACCTTAACGGGTTGGGCGAGAAAATCCTTCAATACCTGCCACTGCGGGGCCGTGCCCGACTGGCTTTTAGAACGCATCGGACGGCTGCACATGACCAGATGCTCTACCACATGCGCTGTCGGCCGAACAATGGTCTGCCCGGTGAGTGGCCAATGCAGGAACTCATCGCAAACTCCGGCCAGCTTGCGATAGACGGCCGTGCATTGTTCCAGTTGCCTCGCATCCAGCAAAACCAACGATAGCGCCGGCCGGTCACTGGCCTGATGCAAATCGCCCAGGCCCTTGAGCGTGCGATATGCGGAGATGATCCCATCATGATCGCAGGTGGACAGCAGCGCCCATTCGGGAGTCAACTGCAGCACCTGACGCGCTTCGATTGTGCGCGGGTTGGGCAGCAGAATCAGCCAGCGGTCAATGTCGCAGCTTAATTCTTCCAAGGCGCTGCGCATCTGCCGCGCGTCAAAAGAGCCGCTGAGGGTTTCGGTGGAATCCGTTTCCCCTTGTTGCTGCGGGAAATTGCAATTGCAGGTGTGATCGTTGTGGTTGCACGCTTCAAAACAGGACAGGCGAAATTCGGAGGCATCCACCTCGATGAGTCCGATGCGCTCCCCACCCGCCGCCAGATGCCGTGCGTATTCTTTCACGCGGTCAAACTGTTTGCCGTTGAGATGCGCGCCGATCAGCGCACAAATCGGTGGCCGACCGCTAGTTGACTCACCTGCAGCGACCTGGGCCAATTCATCCGCGCTCAAATCCACAAAATCTGCGGCGGCCGGGCCCATGGGTGAAGTCTCATCCCGTTGGCCGGGCGGTCGGCGGCGCGGAGGCTCGGCACTGTTGGTCTGGCGATCGCGCAGCCCGCTCAGGAACAGATGCCCAATCTCGCTCAAGCTGCCCGGCTGCGCACGCGTGGGCACGGGCTGGGAAGAGTCATCCGCGGCCCCACCCCGCCGCTTATCATCTCTCGGCGATTTTTGTGAATTTTCGGACATATTCGCCTCACG
>JBBSFP010000436.1:0-2403 GCA_038238625.1 Tepidisphaerales bacterium | reverse complement strand
TGGGCACGCTGGCAAGTCGCACCACGCTCGTGGATCGGCGTCTCTATCGCTGGTGCGAGATGGCCTACCGAACTGACTGCCGGCATGATTCACATGAACGTTGGGATGGGTGGCTATGTGGGGGCCACCCGTTTGATTGATGGACGCGTCTGCTCAGCGGCAGCCTTGGACGTGGCTGCATGCAAACGGGCGGGCGGGCCCGCAAAGTTAGTGCGAAACATTTTGCGGTCAACGGGAATTGAGAGCGGCGATGAGCTGCATCTTCGCGGCACCCTCGGCCTGACCCGCCGCCGCGCGACGGTTGCTAATTGGCGCTGCCTGGTCGTAGGGGATGCTTGTGGCTATGTGGAGCCTTATACCGGTGAAGGGATCGCCTGGGCGTTGCAGTCGGGCCGGCGAGTCGCTGAGTTAACGATGGCGCATGCAAAACTGCCGCGCGATTTAGCGGGACGGTGGCAAGCGTGGCATCATCTGCATATAGCTGCGCAGATGCGAACCTGTCGCCGGTTCCGAGCCATCGTGCATTCGCCTGTGCTGGCCCGCTTGGCCGTGATTGCAGGCCGGGCGCTGCCTTCACTCAGTGCATTTATGGCTCGTAGGTCCAGCGGAGGCAGGGGCCCAGTGTTTGACTGAGGCTTCATCTTGGGAGATTTGTTGCCGTTGGCGACGCCCGCAATTAGAATCGCACCAGGCTTTCAGGGGCAATTTCACAAAGGTTTCCATGAGCGATTCGCAAACGCCAATCACTAATTCCGTTACCCCCGTCATTCCCACGCGCGTGGTCACCACAACCACGACACGCTCCACTAGCGTGCCGCAGGCACAGCACCACGGCGGGGTGATATCGAACATTGGCGGGTTTCTGGTTTGGCTGTTCACGGGATTTGGGCTCTTCTCCTCCTTGGGGAAAGGGAGAAAATCAGACGAAATCGTGCTCTATTGCGTGCCGCGATCGTTCTTTTTGTGGCTTGTGATTTTAGTCGGGTTCATCGGCGCGGTGTGGGTGCATAATATCGATAGCGCCAAGTACGCGTGGGGATGGGTTTACCTGGCGACCGTTGTCTTCACGATTTTTACGCTGGTCTTCGACATCGGGATCATTTCGCTGCTGGTGTGGACCGGGGTCTTTGTTTTCATGTTCGTCCTGTCGGCCTATCTCGCGACCCGTAACATCGATTTTCTATCGCGCCTGGCCAAATACCTGGGAGGCCTGCACCCGCAGCTTGATCCGGGATTTGCCAGCGCCATGAGCTGGGTGCTTCTGCTGCCCTGGCTCGGATCAATGTTCCAGGCGTTCGTCAAAGGGCGGAAAATTTTTACACCCAATTCCATCGAAGAACGTGTCATCGGCCAGGGCGTGGAGGTGACCGACCGGTCGGGCCTGCGGTTTCGCGCTCGCTATCGCGATCTGCAGGAGACACTGCTGGGGTTGGGGGCGGGCGACCTGGAAGCCACTGACCAGCATCAAAACGTCGTCAAGCGGTGGGAGAACGTGCTTTTTCTGGCGTTCACCTGGTCGCGGCTCGATTCCATCCTACAGCAGCGCGCCACCACGGTGGAAAACACGGTTGATAAGCCGGTTGAAGTAGAAACAATCCGTAGATAAGTGGTGAGGCTAGCGATCCATCAGGTCGTCGCCGTGGCGGGCAAGCAAGTATGCGATCACGGTCAGTGCGGCACCGACCCCCATCGCCATACCACCGGTATGCAACTGGTTCCCACACGCCAGCACGATTCCCCGAAAACACAGCAACAGCCCCGCGGTCGCTGCCGCCGTGATCAGACCGATGATCGTTAACCACAGTGCGCGCGCTAAAATTCGATCAATCATAAGGTGCATCCCAGAGGTAAGTCGTTGCAATCCAATTCTCCTATCGGCAACAAGAACTCAAAGGCGGCAATTTTCTCGGACCTGAATTTACATGCCTTAATTTTGAGGATTGTTGAACAATCCCGGAATTAACAAAAACAAACTCTCAATATGCGGGTATCAAAAAGCACACTTCGTTCATTAGGCAGCGGAACGAGCCGATTTAGCTACTAACGGTTTTAAGAGATCCCGGTCAGCGTGGGTGCGGCCGGGATCTTCTTTTTTGCCGCAGTCCCCCGTGGCGGGTAGCCAATCCACTTCAATTCCGCCAATATTAACCCTATGTCGGAGAAGATCATCCGCGATCCGGTGCATGATGTGATCGCCTTTCGCATGGAACGGCCGATTGATGCACTGCTGTTTCGTCTTCTGGGTGCCGACGAGGTGCAGCGACTGCGCCGGGTACGGCAACTGGGGCTAGCGGCGTTGGCATATCCCGGGGCGGATCACTCGCGATATAGCCACAGCCTGGGTGTCATGGAAACCGCGCGGCGAATGCTCGACCAAATCTCCCACACCGTGCAGATCGATGA
>JBBSFP010000435.1:0-2405 GCA_038238625.1 Tepidisphaerales bacterium | reverse complement strand
TGGGCCTGAAGTGACCCCCATCGATTGAACCACATATTTGCTTCAAAAAATACTTGCATTATCGGCGAAATTTCCTATCATATCCGCTCAATGATCCGTTTCGCACCGCAGATTCTCGCTCCCTCACTGCTCGCCGTAATACTTACGGTGGTCGTACGCTAGGCCGGAGCGAACGGCATGGCAGCCTGTTGGGCTGTCTGCACTGCGACCGGCCCACCCCAGATTGTCCTCTTAGTGATTCACAAATATGTTTGAAGCTCTATCGACCTTCCGATAGCATGTTTCAGGCGAAAGTCCCAAATGAGCCACGACAGGCTCTATGTCCTTGATATATCGCCCCTTCGGGCGACCAACGGAAAACAAGACCATGGCTACTCTGCAAAACGACATTCAGGCCACCCTCACCACCGATTCAAAGTCAAAGTATAAAGGCAAAACGGGCGCGAAAATCTTCCACGAAATGCTCATCGAACAGCACAAGGTGGAAGTCATGTTCGGATACCCCGGCGGTGCGATTCTGCCCGTCTTCGATGAACTCTATCGAACCCCTGCCAAGTTTATTCTCAATCGCCACGAGCAATCCAGCGGCCACTGTGCCGATGGCTATGCCCGCGCCACCGGCAAGCCCGGCGTTTGCATCGTCACCAGCGGGCCGGGTGCGACCAACACCGTCACCCCGCTCGCAACCGCGCAGATGGATTCGATTCCCATCCTGGTCTTCAGCGGGCAGGTGGCGACCAAAGTCATCGGAAACGATGCCTTTCAGGAAGCCGATGTCACGGGCATCACGCGCCCCTGCACCAAATGGAACTATCTGGTGAAGGACATTCACGAACTGCCGCGAATCATCAACGAAGCATTCTTAATCGCGACGACCGGCCGGCCCGGACCGGTTCTTGTCGATCTGCCCAAAGATGTGACGACCGGCATCTGCACACGCGAAGTCGATGACACGCCTCGCCCGCATATCCTCAAGCGCCTCACGACGCATCAGACTGCGCTGCTGAAGCAGGTTGAAGCCGCCGCCGAATTGATCAATCGCAGCCAGCGTCCCGTGTTGTACGTTGGCGGTGGCGCGATCATCAGCGGCGCATCGGCGATCCTGCGCAAAATCGCGGAGCGCGCCAATATCCCATGCACCACAACCCTGCTGGGCCTGGGCGCATTCGATGAACTCGATCCCCGCGCCCTGTACATGCTTGGAATGCACGGCAGCGCATTTGCCAACTATGCCGTCCAGGAATCAGACTGCCTGATCAGCGTCGGCGCGCGATTTGACGATCGCGTGACGGGCAATCTCGCCACCTTCGCGCCCAAGGCCAAGATCATTCACATCGATATCGATCCGAGCAGCATCAGCAAGAATGTGGACGTGGATGTGCCGGTGATCGGTGATGCCAAATCCACGCTTGAAGCATTGCTGCCCATGCTGGAGCATCGCGATCGGCATGAATGGTTTGCGCAGGTCAACGCGTGGAAGAAGCGTTATCCGTTCAAATATCTGGACGACAGCCCGCATTCCAAGCCGCAGTATGTGATTGAGGAAATCAACCGCCAGACCAACGGCGAGGCGATCATCACCACCGGTGTCGGTCAGCATCAGATGTGGGCGGCACAATTCTATCGCTGGCGCACACCACGCCAGATGATCACCAGCGGTGGCCTGGGCACCATGGGCTACGGCCTGCCCAGCGCCATGGGCGCGCAGATTGGCAGCCCCGGAAAAATCGTCATCGACATCGACGGCGACGCCAGCTATCTCATGACCTGTTCCGAACTGGCGACCATCGCTCAGTACAATATCCCCGTGAAGGTGGTGATCCTCAACAACGATTTCCAGGGAATGGTCAAACAGTGGCAGGATCTGTTCTATCAGCGCCGCTACAGCCAGACCGCAATGAAGAACCCCAACTTCGCCGCGATGGCGGAGGCATATGGCATCCGTGGCATTCGCTGCGACGCCAAATCGGATGTGCCCAAAGTAGTGAAAGAGATGCTGAGTCACAACGGCCCGGTGGTGGTCGATTTTTACGTCGAACCCAACGAGCACGTTTACCCCATGGTCCCCAGCGGCAAGGGCCTGCACGAAATGGAAATGGGCACCTTGGCGTAAAAATTCTGGGCGCGCCGCAGGCCTTTTCCTTTTAGCCGCACCCCGCAGGGGCGCGCGTCGCCAGACGCGCCCATGTAAAAACACTCAATATTATCATCCGGGTACGTCCCTTGCTCTTAAGGATCGTGAGATTCAAAGGACGCTCCCTATGCACGTTGAATGGAAACAAACACCCCGCCTGCTTAAGCAGGCTGGCAGCGCTTTTCTGGAAGACAAGGCCCCGCGCCTCGGCGCCGGGCTCGCTTATTAAACTGTTTTGTCCCTCGCGCCGCGTCTCATGCTGATACTCGCG
>JBBSFP010000434.1:0-2411 GCA_038238625.1 Tepidisphaerales bacterium | reverse complement strand
GGTGGGGTACCGCCAACGACCGGTGGCGGGGCCGCGGCACCTGCATCGGGGGCACCCGCAGCAGACCACAAAACGATGTTCCGCATCAACTGCAACGCGGCTTCACCCTCATACCCCTTGATCCCATACGTCTTGCTCCCCAGCAAACTCGTCGACAAATCAACTTCACTGTAAATCACCCGACCCTTACCAATGGCGTAAACCTCAATCTGCGGAGCGTTGCGGTTGTAGAACTTCATCGCAAACGCACGGATCTTCGGACGCCCCAGATCAACCATCCCCGGGGCACTGGCGCTGAATAACGCGCTCTTATGCCCGTACTTGGTCACCTTCGCATCTTTGAAATTAGACAAAATCTTGTGGGCTGATTCGTTGAACGTGCCCCCGCCACAGGCTTCGAGAATCAGCGTGCCCCCGTTGTTTACATACTGCTGAAGGCTCTGCAGTTCCTTGGGGTTCGGAGCGTACGGGTTAGTCCCGGTGAGATGGGCAATAGGCATCTGCGCAATCGGCACATTGCCCAGGGCATCCATGTCGGTTTCAAAAGTCTGCACCCCCACGCTCGTCTCCCAACCCAGGTAGTTGGCAAAACGCTTCCACGCGTAAGGCTCGGGGTTCCAGGTGGGCAATGGATATTTAACCCGCGCCACTTTCACCAGGTTGCCCGCCGTCGCCGCAGGGGCATCGGGGATAAAGCTGCTGGCCACGCGATTGCCGAAATCGCTCCGCCCAGCCGCATAGACAAACAGGTTGATCGCCGTCTGAAAAGCATCGGCATGGCTCTTCATCGCATCCTGCTGCCAATACATCGATATGTCCGTTGGGGAATGCACCATCAACACCCGCGAACCATTGGTGATGTACTCCAGCGGCGGCTTTACCTTCGCCTGCATCTGCACCGTGTAAAGCTCGTGCGTCAGCGGAACTTTGCCAAGCTCGTAATCCGGGAACACCTTCTTAGCCAATACCGTGTGTACATACTCGGTAAACGCCGGGGTGGAGCCATCGGCCTGGGTAAAGAGCATCCCGCCGGCATCCACATACGCGCGGATCTTGGCGAAATCCTCATCGCTGAATTTGGCCGCTTCATGGCTGGCTATGTAGAGCACCGGGCAATCGAGCCAATCAGACCAATCGTGCTGCGTGGTGATCACCTGCCAGTTAAACGTTTTTTCCAGTTCCCGCCCGGCGAACTTGGTCAAATGAGACAGATCACTGGGACGGTTCGCCCAGAAATGATCGAAACGAAGCTTGTTCATCAAAATCGGATGACGGCCTCGGGCTAGGAAAAGTAGGTGGTAGGCGGTTTCAACGACATCACTTTTCCCATTACCAATCGAACCACTAGCACCCTGCTCATGAACGATGTTGGTGCCAATTTCCTTATACCAGTCATGCTCCCCAAAATATTTGAACCCCGACGCCAGCCCCGCGCGCTCGACACCGTATGCGCTGTAGCCGACCTTCCCGCCGCCTGCCGACATGATGTTGTGCCCCGTTTCCAGCCACGTCAGCGCTTTGGCCAACGGTTCAGAGAAAGGCTCACGGCCCACCTTGTCACCAAAGGTTGCAGCATCGAGGTTGTCATGACAAACGAACATCGATGCGACGCCTGCCAATGTCATGCTGAATGATGGCGCGACGTTGTCTCCCTTGTCTCGGTAGGGCCATTGACCGGTGGCGGGAACCTGCGTCTTGGTCCAATGCTTTTCGATGACGTCCCAAACGTCAGCGTTGATTTCGAAATAGTCGGAAGCGGACCAGAGGCCCAGCGCGCCATATTGTGAATTGGAGTTATCACCCCACTGTTCCGGGGCTGGTTGTAAATACTGCTTGGTAGTGCGTGACCCCACCCGCTTCGGTTGCAGCGCGTAAGGCCAGCCCCCTTCGTTGCAGGAATCGAGCAGGCCCTCGGTAAGAATCTTGATCTCTGGGGCATCTTCCTTGCCGCGATTGGCTAGCGCAAGGGCAGTCAACTCGATCCCGCGCGTATAGGTACCGGACTGCTCGAGGACCGGCAGCGACTTCATGGTATCCAGCAACTGCTTGAGGTAGGGGCTCTTTAAGTCCAAGTCAGGATCGGTATGCGAAGCCAGCCCGGCCTGCATCAAAGCATACACGGCCAGCGCATCGGCTCCGGAACACTTGGTCCTTTCCTTGGCGTCATATTCCTTGAGCTTGCCGCCATCAAATTGCGACTTCAAAAATGCCGCGGCCTTGTCGATGGCCGTGCCGATCTCTGCGTCGGTGGCCCATTTGGATGCAGGCATTTCACGCTTGGCGATCTGTAATTTGAGCGGCTGGAAAGCATTTTGCGGCGCGCCCGCGTCCAGCGGGGCCGGCCCGGTGGCCGGATTGGCGGTGGTTTTCGCGGGATCCTTTGCCGCCAACGCGACTGCGGTTCCGATGAT
>JBBSFP010000433.1:0-2437 GCA_038238625.1 Tepidisphaerales bacterium | reverse complement strand
GAGCATCTTCTTCATCCTCGATTTAGAACTTTTACTTCTCTATTCCTTCATCATGCTTTGCTGGTCCGCTATCTGGGCGCTGCACGGACAGGGCGTGCTGAAGGGCGATCATCTGCACGATTCCATCGAACCCAAACACGCATCCATTGCCGAAGGGCTGATGGCACTGGGGATACAAGTTCTTGTGACGGGCATCATGCTCACGATTCTCTGCCGCAGCGATGCCAAGGCACAGGCGATGTGTAGTGTGCTGATCGCCTGCGGGATCGGGGGGTTTGCCGCCTTCATGTTTCAACCTGTGCGCCCTGCTGCCTGGTACCTGTGTGGACCATTGATAGTTGGCTTGATCGGCTATCTGGCGGCAAGCTTCGGGCCGGAAAGCTGGCGGATTGGCCAGCTCAACGGCGTGCTCGGGGCATTAGCGCGGCCGCTCCCGCTCGATTATGCCAGCTTCGGTCCTGCCGGCGCGATTCTCGGATACTGGATGGGTCGCAAGTGGCAGGCAGATGCGCTGGAAGATGCGAAGACCGGGAACACTGCCTAACCTATGATGAACGTGGAGTTTTGCCATGCCAGTCGTTCAATCGCCCATTTCCGCAATGCCTGAAGCCGCATTGCCTGATGCGCAAGGTCATTTCGGCCCCTATGGCGGGGTGTATGTTCCTGAAACCCTGGTGCAGGCCTTGGCTGAACTGGAAGCGGAGTACCATCGCGCCCGGGCCGATGCGGCGTTTGATGCGGAATTCAATGCCTACCTGCGCGACTATGTCGGCCGCCCAAGCCGCCTCTATTTTGCTCAACATCTGACCGAAAAATTGGGTGGCGCGAAGATCTACCTTAAGCGCGAAGATCTTAACCACACCGGCGCACACAAAATCAACAACACCATCGGCCAGGCCCTGCTGACCCGCCGCATGGGTAAGAAGCGGGTCATCGCCGAAACCGGTGCCGGCCAGCACGGCGTGGCAACTGCCACGGCGGCGGCACTCTTCGGGTTGCAGTGCGATGTGTACATGGGGGCCGAAGACGTGCGGCGCCAGAGCCTCAACGTTTTCCGCATGAAACTGATGGGTGCCCGCGTGATCGAGGTTCACAGTGGTTCCAAGACGCTCAAGGACGCAACCAATGAAGCCATGCGCGATTGGATGGGGAGCGTGGCCGGGACGCATTACATCATCGGCAGCGTTGTAGGACCGCACCCTTTTCCGATGATGGTGCGCGATTTTCAATCCATGATCGGGCGCGAGACACGACAGCAGTGCCTCGACCTGGAGGGTCGCCTGCCGGATTGTATTGTGGCCTGTGTGGGTGGGGGCTCGAACGCGGCTGGGATTTTCGCCCCGTTCGTCGAGGACAAATCGGTCCGACTCATTGGCATCGAAGCCGCTGGCCGTGGATCAGAATTGGGCCTCGGACATCATGCGGCTACTCTTTGCGAAGGCAAACCGGGCATCCTGCATGGATGTCTTACCTACGTTTTGCAGGATGAAGACGGCCAGACCGCGGAGGTGCATTCCGCCAGCGCGGGTCTGGATTATCCGGGGGTCGGCCCGGAGCACGCTTATTGGAAGGATTCGGGCCGGGTGGAATACCATTGCATCACCGACGCCGCGGCGCTGGAGGCTTTCCAATTGCTCGCCCGCAGCGAAGGCATTCTTCCCGCGCTGGAAAGCGCCCACGCCATCGCCTATGCCGCCCGCATTGCCCCAGGCATGTCGAAGGATCAAATCCTTGTCCTGAATTTATCCGGACGGGGCGATAAAGATTGTCAGGAAGTCGCGCGATTGCTCGATGCCCAAACCGGCTGATGTTTAGGTGCGAGCTGCCGGTAACAGCGCCACGGGCTAGCCATCTCGAATTCATGCGCCTACTGTTGACCATTCATTTACGGAGTTCGCATGATTCAACGCACCGCCCTGATTTGCATTATTTTGGCCGGCATCATGGGGTGCACTCGAGCGGGCGCCGATTCACCCACCACGTTAAAAGGAGACGCCATGAACGATGGCAAAGTGCAGGTCCGGGTTTTTAACAAAAGCGGCGAACTGGTGGGTCCGATCACCACCGCTCGCGTGCAGAAGAGCGATGCTGAATGGCAGCTTTTACTCACGCCTGCCCAATACAAAATCGCTCGCGCCAAGGGCACCGAAGCGGCGTTCTGCGGCAACCTGCTCGACAATCACAAGGAAGGCGTTTATGCATGCATCTGTTGCGGGCTTCCCTTGTTCAAAGCTGATTCAAAGTTTAATTCTGGAACGGGTTGGCCCAGCTTTTTCCAACCTATTTCTGCCGAGAACGTGATCGAGCACGATGACAGTACGCATGGCATGACTCGCACCGAAATTCTATGCGCCCGTTGTGATTGCCATCTTGGGCATGTGTTCAATGATGGTCCGCGACCCACCGGCCTGCGTTATTGCGTCAATTCGGAATCCTT
>JBBSFP010000432.1:0-2459 GCA_038238625.1 Tepidisphaerales bacterium | reverse complement strand
GTCAACTACACCGTGTCCGAACTGACCGGCCCGCAGGGGAAACTCGTTGGCGATGTCATTCCACGCACAGCCGAGTACACGCTGGCGTTGCACAGAACCAAGGAAGGCGTCAGTTATCGATGGTTTCCGCAGCGGCTGTGGCCGGCTTTTGCCGTCGACATCCCCAGGGGACAAAGCCATTGGTTCTTGTTTAACATTCGCACGCACCGGGGACAGAGCAAGGCGGGGATTTATAAGGGGACCGTCAACATCACCAGTGACCAGGGCCAGACCAGCTTGCCGGTACAAGTGGAAGTGCTCAACGTCGATCTGCTGACAATGGATGAAGCCAAGCTGTTTATGGGTGGCTGCACGGCCGGCCTGCTGCCAGCCCACGATTTTGATTTTGCCGTGGCGTACAACCAGAATGGCGTGAACCTCTGGTATGCCGGTGTATCCCCCCCGGCATCAATCAAAGACAATAAGCTGTCGCTCGATTTCACATTGCTGGATGACTGGTTTGTAACCGCTAAAAAGCATGGGCTGGTGGGGAATGTTTGGTTCCTGGGGGGCGACCCGTACAAGTTTCCACACACGGCATCGATCTTTAAAAACATGGGGACGATTGATTCGCGCGATGGCCGAAAGCCCCCTACTACTGAGCAGTGGTTGAAAGTGCAGGAAGCGCCGGAGAATCGCGGCAAGCCGTTGCCCAAAGACCGCGAGCTGATGGTGGAATGGGTTCGTCAAGTAGCGGCTCATTCAAAACAAGCGGGCTGGCCGGAGCAGATCCTCACGCCGTTTGATGAACCGGCCAAGTTCGCTCAAACCAAGCCCGATAAAGATGGCATCGGCACCGGCCCTTGGATCGAGACCTACTTCAAAGATGCCTGCGCCGCTATTCGCGAGGGGAGCAAGGATATTCGCATCTATGGTTCCATCCATCGTCTCATGAAAAATGGCAAAGAAGCCGGCATGGCGTTCATGAAAGACATCGACATCTTTTGCACCAACGCCATTGAGGAAGACCCTACGGTGGGCGACAAAGTGCGCGCGGCCCATCGTACATTCTGGCAGTACAGCGGGGGCGACATGCCGGATGAGGCGCGCTTTGGATTCGGGTTTTATTTCGCAAGTTTCGGCTCGACCGGATCACTGCGCTGGGCTTACAACTGGGGACCGGGTTTCAACGCCCTGGAATCTGAACGCGCCTGGATGTATGCCTGGGACACGCCGTTTGACACCATCCCCGCGCCCTCGTTTGAAGGGCAGCGAGCCGCCTGGGACGATCGCAGGGTAATCGAAACCTATAAGAAAAAATTCGCCGGAAATTCCGAAGCGATGTCGCTGCTGCAAAAGATATTCAAGGAAGCCAGCAGCAGCCGCGGTGCCGGCGGGCAGGATACCATCAACGATTTCTACACCGCCACCGACGATGTGAACAAGATGGACCGCTGGCGAAACGCCCTGCTGGACCAATTGGCGAAATAAGGCGGACACGCGGATTTTAAACGACCACCGGCACTTTGCCACATTCAGGGCAGCGGCCCGGAGTGGCGCGCAGGTCGTAACCGCAGAATGCGCAGTGTCCGTTATGCATCGCCCCCATTTCCCACCAGATTCACCTGTCTGCGCAGCAACATAACCGATAAGAATCGCCATCATCATGTACAGTTGCCCGGCAACCTTTTAAAGTACCGCCCCATGGGTTCCAACTCCATTTTGAGCGTTGTCCTTTGCGTCGTCGCCCTGTTACCGATGGCTTGCGGGCCCAAGGGGAAGGATCAGAACACACAAGTTTTCCACAACGTGGAGCAGGAGCGCGCGGCACGGCAGGAAAAGGTGCAGGCGCAATGGCAGGGGACGGCCATCTCAGTCTTGAAATTTGATCGGCCGGAGTTGACCGTCAAGCCGCGCGAGGGGGTCGTGATCAGCGTGATGGCAGATGGGGTGGAGCAGTGGATCACGCTGCAACCGATTGCCGTGGAATTGCTGCGGCACGCTGATAACGAACGCACCATCATCCGAAAATACCTGCACGAACAGGTCGGTCTGTTTGATCGCGAGCATCTGCGGGCGGTTCCGTTCGAAAAGATTGAAGATTCGCTGAGCGTGATGCTGGTGAGCGGCAAGCAGTTGGATGCGATTCGAAGGACGAGTGCAACGCAGCCGACAACGGCAGGAGCACCGGCGACAATGGGGCTTGGCCCGACAACAGGAATTGCCACCGCCCCTTCAATCAATGCCGAAGCAGCGGCGAAGAGCGCGGTAGTAGAATTACCCTCCATTCAGGTGGTGACGGATTTATATTGGCTGCCCGTGGTGAAGATGGAGCACGCCGATCAACCTGCCGTGGTGACTGATGAGTTAATCGGCGTTTGGCAGCGGACCCCCGAAGCAGTGCGCGCTTCGGCCATGGCAAATCTGCGGCATGAGCTTAACCGCTGGGGCGAACAGCCACCGGTTGATTTGCTGCATTT
>JBBSFP010000431.1:0-2470 GCA_038238625.1 Tepidisphaerales bacterium | reverse complement strand
TCAGCACGTTGACCCCGATCAGGCTCCAACACACCGCTCTCTGTACGTTACGCTTCATCGGAAGCTCCTTGATCATTGGAAAATTGTTCTACAGGCAGAATAAAGTCTTCATGGAAGATAGCGTGTGAATTCTAATTCATGTGGAAGTTTCTGGAAATAGATCGACGTTAATCCAGGTGGCTACGGTTGGCATTTTTAAAGGTCACGCCCACGCACACAACCGCCAGCAATGCAAAAATCAACCAGGTGAGTGCCACGCCGCTATCGGAAGCCAAGTCAATTCCACCCCCGGAATAGCCTTCGCGGCGGGCATCGCGCAGTGCGTCATCCAGGGCAAATGCACGGTGGGGTAAAAGAATAAACACCAGCCCGCAAACCAGCGCCGGCAGGTGGTGGAATAACCACTTCATGTGGGGGATCATAACCAGTTCTCAAGCGGGCGGGCAAGCTGCCGAAAATCATTGGCGGGAAGTGAGACGGTTTCCCATTTGATTGAGCGACGGCGCATATGGTCCCGGTACTCGATTAACTTTACCCCCATAATCAAATACCAGCGATCGCGAAAAGTATACATTCCAGGTTCGGGTGACAGCGGCGGGTCGATCCAATAAACACACGACAGAACTGCCTGAAAGCCTTCGCCGAACACTTGCTCCCATTGCAGCAGATCGAGCACGTCTTGCTGGGTGGCCCAGGTTTCGAAACCTTTTCGAGCCGAGCGGTTTCGAAGCTGTCTGCCCTTAACATCAATCAGCAGGTTCGGGCCGTTCTTGCTGTAAACCACAAAATCGAAGGATTTGAGACGGGCATCGGAAAAGATCGCTTTTTTAGCTTCGTCGACGGCAACGTACGGCACACCGCGGTCCCGTAGATAGGCTTCGAAAGCCGCTTCATAATGGATTGTCCGATCCGCCATCAGTGCCGCCTTTAACTATTTATCGACAGGATAAGCCACCTTTCGGAATGGGGCAAATTCATGATCTCGCTATAAACTCTGCCGATGCGAATTATCGCCGGGCAACATCGCGGCCGCCGATTGCTTTCACCGGAATCGAAAAACACGCGACCGATCACTGATCGGGTGAAGCAAAGTCTGTTTGACATACTCGTGCCGCGCATCCCCGATGCGATCGTTTACGATCTTTTCGCAGGTACAGGAAGCATGGGGCTCGAATGCCTGAGCCGCGGCGCGAAACACTCTCTGTTTTTTGAATCTGATCCCTCAGCGTTGATGTTGCTTCGAAAAAACATTGCATCTCTGTCTGCAAATGACCATGCACGAATCATCCCCGGTGATCTTTTCAAATGGTTTGCCGCCCCGCCGTCTGCGAACTTTCCACCGGCAGACCTTCTTTTCCTTGATCCCCCCTACCGTTTCTTGAATGAGCAGCATGCCAAGCTTTTGACGCTGGCGGAAAATTTCCGGTCCGCGATCAGCACCGACGCCGTCATCATCTTCCGTCACAGTGCGCTAAACCATTTGGACTTACCTGGCTTGATCACCTTCGATCAACGTGTCTACGGTGATATGATGCTCGAATTCATGCGGGCAGAGGTTTAGGCCATGCCGATTCACAAATATCGATTCTTCTCCACCGCCGATGCTGCACGCGTCAGCAAGCTTCAGTTTATGGCTCGCCAGGTAGTCGAAGGCGTGATCTCGGGAATGCACAAAAGCCCTCATCGTGGGTTTAGTGTCGAATTTTCTGAACATCGGGAATACGTACCCGGCGACGAGCTGCGTCACCTGGATTGGCAAGCTTATGCCCGCAGCGATCGTTACTACATCAAGCTCTATGAGCAGGAAACCAATCTGCGCGCCACGCTGGTCATCGATACCAGTGCCTCAATGAAATTTGCTGACAAAATCGATTATGCCCGCCATCTGGCTGCGTGCCTGGCCTATCTGCTTTCGACTCAGCAGGACTTGGCCGGGCTGGTGACAGTGGATGAGAAAGTGCGTATTGAACTGCCGCCGGCATCGTCGCCCGCACACCTGGACCGGCTTTTTCGCGAACTTGAGAACGTCGAACCGGGCCAGCGCACTGGTCTGGCCGACCAGCTGCATCATTTGGCCGAGCGACTGCCACACCGCAGCCTGATCATCCTCATCAGCGATCTTTGGGTGGATCCGCCCGAATTGTCGAAAGCGCTGCAACATCTACGCTATCGGCGGCATCAAGCGATGGTTCTCCACTTGCTCGATCACGCCGAAATTGATTTATCCTATCAATCACAAATCACGGTTGAAGATTTGGAGACCCATGAGCGATTGCAGGTCGATCCCAACGACCTGCGCGAGACTTATCAGCGAAACGTGCAGGAATACCTGACGGCGATTCGCCGCATCTGTAACGATTCGGATATCGAATATCACCCGATGTATGTAGACGTCCCTTTTGATCGTGCGCTTGTGCAGTTGATCAATCGACGGCGCTAGAGCACAACGAAAATCACACCTTGAATGTTT
>JBBSFP010000430.1:0-2483 GCA_038238625.1 Tepidisphaerales bacterium | reverse complement strand
TTCCTCGCGCTGGCTGCCGGGAACTCCGCAATGGAGCAACTACCGCCAGGTGTTCGACACCAGCGGCAAAGGCATCCCCTTCGCGCGCTATTTCTGGAACAGCCTGTTTGTGGCGTCGTGGGTGACGTTCCTCCAGGTGCTGACCAGCAGCATGGCGGCTTACAGCTTTTCCCGCCTGCGCTGGCCGGGTCGGGACAAGGTCTTCATGCTCTACCTGGCCACCATGATGCTGCCGGGACTGGTGGTGATGATCCCCAATTACCAGATGATGGTGGCGCTGCACCTGATCGACACCTTGCCAGGGCTCATTATTCCTGCCGCCTTCAGCGCCTTCGGGACATTCCTGCTGCGGCAGTTCATGCTGGGCATCCCTTACAGCCTTGATGAAGCGGCCGAACTGGACGGCGCGGGCAAATGGCGCACTTTCTGGGAGGTGATTCTACCGCTCTCGCGACCGGGGCTGATCACTTTGACGATCTTCACCTTCATCGGCACCTACCAGAGCTTTTTTTGGCCGCTTGTGATGATCGTCCGCACCAGCCGCTATACGCTGCCCATCGGGCTGCTGTATTTCGATCAGCAGTCGGGGCAGCAGACGCAACTGATGCTGGCGGCCGTAACCATGTCGGTGGCACCGCTGATCGTGCTGTTCGTGCTGATGCAGAAGTACCTGATTCGAGGAATGCAGCTTGGCGCCGTCAAGGGGTAAACATCTTGTGCTTCTGAAGTCGGTCGCGCAACTGAAAGACCGGATTTATCGCCGCGATGTCGGGCGGATTGTTAGTCTGATTGTGCAGGATGTCCTGGCGTCGTTCGGCCAGTGCTTCATATCGCCCCTGATCGCGCGGTGACAGATTGCCGATGATTTCACCGATCTGCTTTTGGCTGGCGGAGCGCGCCTGCGCCAGGGCGGTGCCGTCAACCAGATTGCAGAATCGCTTGTTGGTTGTCAGGAGAAAAAGATACGCCAGTTCGAGTCCCGCGCCGATGATCCAGATTTCGGGATAGAGCCAGCCGAGCATCCCGGCAGCCGCCAGCTCGACCCAGTTGGGTGGAACAAATCAGGGATCCCATTCCGGTCGCATTAAAAGCGAGGGGCCTGCTTTCGTTAAACCCGACCTATCTTCACATCAGGGAATGCGGCAATTTATTGCTTGTTTATAGACGCGGCGAGGTTAAGATTCGCCGCCGAGCTTGATTCGCATCCGTGGGTTTTGGCATTGTTGTAAAACACTGCCGGCGGATCAATTGCATTTGCTGAATCAAATTGCCTGGTCATCTCACATGGATGTTTTTGAAGGTTAGCGGAGAGGAAGAATTTATATGCGCCGAGCGAAAGCTGGATGTGGCCGGTCTGATTCCAAGTCTTGGTCTGCTTCACATTCCCAATCAGTTCGTCGCCAACCAGCCTATTCCGCAATTCATGTGGAGCCGATCGAACAACGCATCCTGTTCGCGGCAGGATTGGTTGCCGCCTATGCATTCAATGAAGGCAGCGGAACCGCCGTTGCCGACCTCTCCGGTAATAACAACAACGGCGTCATTGCCAACGCCACCTGGTCGGCATCCGGAAAATTCGGCTCGGCATTGTCATTCAATGGGACCAACAGCTGGGTGACGATCAATGATGCGCCATCCCTGGATCTTACCACCGGTGAAACCACCGAAGCCTGGGTAAAACCATCCGCGCTGTCGGGCTATGCAACCGTCGCCCTCAAACAAACCAGCAGCGGATTGTCATACTCCTTATTTGCCAATGATGGCAACTCGCGCGCCGCAGGCTATGTACACGTTGGATCATCCGATCGCAAAGCCAGGGGATCATCAGCGCTGCCACTGAACGCCTGGACCTATCTGGCCACCACCTATGATGGCACCAATCTCAAGCTGTACATCAACGGCACATTAATCAAGACAACCTCGGCTGCGGGCACCATCGCCACCGCAGCCGGCCCGCTGCGCATTGGGGGCAATTCAGTGTCGGGGGAATATTTCAAAGGCTTGATCGATGAAGTGCGCGTTTACAACCGCGCGCTCTCGCAGGCCGAAGTGCAAACGGACATGACCGCGCCGATCGTCCCCGCTGCGCCGGACACCACGCCGCCATCGATTGTCAGTCAGACGCCCGCGCCGTCGGCAACGGGTGTTCCGCTTAACAGCCCGGTAACGGTCAACTTCAGCGAATCCATTCAACCGGCACTTTTATCATTCGTCCTGCGTGACGATCGATCCAACGCGGTGAATGTAACCGTTGCGTATAACGACACCACCGACACCGCGACGCTGACGCCCGCCGCGCCGCTGAACAGCGGGATTGCCTACACCGCCACCATCAGCGGCGCCACCGATTTGTCCGGCAATGTCGCGGATCACACAAGCTGGATATTCACCGCAGCCATGCCTGGCACCCGGCCATTTACCATCTTCCCATCCACCAGTGTTCCCGTCACAGCGGATGATTCGGACACCTCATCCAGCGAATT
>JBBSFP010000429.1:0-2489 GCA_038238625.1 Tepidisphaerales bacterium | reverse complement strand
GGTGGGGGGGGTTGCCTACAGCGCGGTAAGCAGCCGCATGGGGGAGATCATCGCGGTAGGACAACTGAGCTTTGCGCAAATCTTCACGCTGGGCGCGTCCGTGATTTACTCGATCGCCTTGCGATTGGGCGTGACGCTGCTGGTGTTGGCTTTGATCGACTACCTGTACATGCGCTTCGAGCACGAAAAAAAGTTGAAAATGACCAAGCACGAGGTGAAGGAAGAGATGCGCCGCATGGAGGGCGATCCCAAGATCAAGCAGCGCCGCCGCCAGATTGCCGCCAAGGTGGCCATGCAGCGGCTTCGGCAGGCCGTGCCAACGGCGGATGTGATCGTAACTAACCCCACGGAACTGGCGATCGCGCTGAAGTATGACGGCGACAGCATGCACGCCCCGCGCGTGGTCGCCAAGGGGGCCGGGTTCATGGCCGCCCGTATTCGCCAGATCGCCATTGAAAATGGGATCCCGATTCTGGAGCGTAAGCCGCTGGCGCGCGCTCTGTTTAAATTGGTGGAGGTAGGGCGCGAAATCCCAGAACAATTTTACGCCACCGTCGCTGAGATCCTTGCCTACGTGTATGAGCTGACCGGAAAAATCAGGATAAAACAGGCGGTTTCATCATCGATTTAACCGGCGATTGCGATTCGAGTTTTAATGGCCACCGCACTAGCAACCAACCCGATCTTCCAGCGACTGCATGAGAACCGCAGCATGATCTTCCCGATCGCGCTGACGGGGTTGCTGATGGTGATCCTGGTGCCGCTTCCGCCCGGAGCACTGGATTTTCTGCTGGTGTTGAACATCACGCTGTCGGTGCTGGTTTTGGTCACGACGGTTTACGTGCAAAGCCCACTGGAATTTGCCGTGTTCCCGTCGCTGTTGCTGGCAACCACCCTGCTGCGGCTGGTGCTCAATGCCGCCACCACGCGGCTCATTCTCACCGCCGGTGATCGATTTCCCGATCCGGTACAGGCACTGCACGGCGCGGGTGAGGTCGTCTCGACCTTCGCCAGCTTCGTGGCCGGCGGATCGCTGGCGGTGGGGGTGATCATTTTCATCATCATTATCGTGATTCAGTTTGTGGTGATCACCAAGGGTGCCACGCGCATCAGTGAAGTGGCCGCGCGCTTTACGTTAGATGCGATGCCTGGCAAGCAGATGGCGATCGATGCTGATTTGAATGCCGGTGCCATTACCGAGGTGCAGGCGCGCACGCGCCGCCAGGAGATTTCCCAGGAGGCCGACTTCTACGGGGCCATGGACGGTGCCAGCAAATTCGTGCGCGGTGACGCCATCGCCGCGATCATTATCACATTCGTCAATATTCTCGGTGGGCTCTATGTCGGAATGGTGGAAAAGCACTGGCAACTGATGGAGTGCCTGTCGCTGTTTACCAAGTTGACAATCGGCGATGGCCTCGTGAGCCAGGTACCGGCCCTGATCGTGTCGCTGGCGGCTGGATTGATCGTCACGCGGACCAGCGGCAAGAGCAACCTCGGCGAAGACATGATGGGGCAGCTCTTTTCCAAGCCCCGGGCACTGATTGTCGCAGCCGCATTTTTGTGCGTGATGTCGTTGACGAAATTGCCCACCATGCCGCTGCTGATTGTTGGCGCATGCTGCGCGGGCATGGCCTATGTGGTCACGCGCAATCAGAAAGAGGCCGTGCGCGATGCCGCCACCAAGGAGCGTGAGAAGGTCGCCAAGAAAGAGCCGGATAAGGTCGAGAAGCTTCTTGACGTCGACGCGATGGAACTGGAGGTGGGCTACGGCCTGGTGCGGCTGGTGGATACCGCCAAGGGCGGCGACCTGCTGGATCGCATCAGCCTTATTCGCCGACAAATCGCCATTGATCTGGGCATCATCGTTCCCCCCATCCGCATTCGCGACAACATGCAACTGCAGGCCAACGATTATGTGATCAAGATCAAAGGCCAGGCACTGGCGCGCGGAGTTACCTATCCGGAACAATTCCTGGCGATGGACAATGGCGCCACCTCCGGACCTATCCCCGGCGCAGCAAAGACCGTGGAACCCGCATTTGGTTTGCCCGCTTACTGGATTACCGAGCCGCAGCGCCATCAGGCCGAGTTCCTCAACTATACGGTCGTGGAATCCACCAGCGTGCTGATCACGCATCTGACCGAAGTCATCAAATCGCACTCTTACGAATTGCTCACCCGCCAGGAAGTGAAAAACCTCTTGGAGAATCTCAAGCAACGATCCCCCGCGCTGGTGGAAGAGGTAATACCCACGCAAATTAAGCCTGGCGAGTTGCAGAAGGTCCTGCAGAACCTGCTGCGCGAACGGGTGCCGGTGCGCGACCTGGAAACCATCGTGGAAACCCTCGGCGACTGCTCATTGCGCACCAAGGATCTGGACATCCTGAGCGAATACGCGCGCAACGCCCTCTCGCGCACCATCTGTAAACAGTACGTCGACGATCAGGATCGGATCTGGTGTGTAACGCTCGATCCGGCGCTGGAAG
>JBBSFP010000428.1:0-2536 GCA_038238625.1 Tepidisphaerales bacterium | reverse complement strand
CTCGCGCGGCATTTTACGGCTGGCAATCACCAACAGCGGAGGGCCAACCATCCCCTCGGGCTTCAGCATTCGCGTGTATGCCACCAACCGCCAGGGCGCTAGGCTGCTGGGCGGAGCGGTGCTGGGTAGCGATCTATCCGCCGGTCATGGGCAGGAAGTGCACATTCCGCTGTCGACCAGGGGCCATTGGCGTGCGGGGCGGTACCAATTGCTGGTCGAGCTGGTCGATTCCACCCGCGGGCATGGGACCGTGTTGAGCAGCAGTCGCGATGCGATAACAATCAAGTAGCCCAAGGCGAACCACAGTGACGTTACAACTTTATGATAACTTTCTGGACATGATTTCGGGGTAACAGTTCATCAATAACTCTCATTCGCCCGCTCAATAGTGCTGCGAAGCTTGCGCGGCCCATCATGTTTGCACTCCGCCTGCACGCCATCGGATATCAGCGACACCCGCCTGGTGATTGCTCCACCGTGCCTGCACGAAGCACCAGTCGCTCAGTCGATTTAAATATCGCAGCGCAATCTCAGGTAATGCAGGTGATGGCTCCAGGGCGATGAGCATGCGCTCGGCCCGTCGGCAGATCGTGCGGGCCAGGTGAAGCCGTGCCGAAAGCTCCGATCCGCCGGGTAGAATGAAGTTCTGCAGAGGGGGCATCTGGGCCTCGGCTGCATCGATCTCGCTTTCCAGCCGCAGGGTCATTTCCTCATTCAATGGCGGGAGATGTTTGCTTTGCAAGGCTGCATCGGGCGTGGCCAGGTAAGAACCGATCAGGAACAAATCCGATTGCACCTGGCGCAGTTGCGGCAGCAGGGGTGCCACCCCGGGGGCATCGGCGATTTCCACCGCTGCCGCTGCAAGGCCCAGGCAGGCGTTGAGTTCATCGACGGTGCCGTAGCAGGCGATGCGCGGATCATCCTTGCGCACACGGCCGCCCCCGAAGAAACCCGTGGTGCCATCGTCGCCGGTCTTGGTGTAAATCTTCATGCTTAAGCTCTGGAAAGGGTACGGAATGAAAATGGTACCGGGGGAAAAAATGAAACCGGGCCGCGCACAAACCGGGCCGCGCACATTATCAAGCACATTATATAATGGCGGCGATGAGTTTTGATGCATCCCCCGATCCCGCCGCCTATGGGGCGCGAATTATTGACGGTACCGCCCATGCCGCCCAGACCAGGGCCGATGTGAAGCAGCGCATCGCCGCGCTGCGCCAACAGGGCAAAGTCGTGCACCTGGTGGCTTTGCTGGTGGGTTCCACCCCCGCCGGGGAACTTTATGCCGCCCGCCAGGGTGAGGCCTGCGCCGAGGTGGGGATCGAATACCAGTTGCAAACGCTCGCAGCCGATGCCTCTGATGCGCAGGTGCGGCAGGCCATCGAACGGCTCAATCAGGACGCCGCCGTCACTGGCATCATGCTGCACCTGCCGCTGCCTGCTCACCTGGATGCCATCGATCTGCAATATCAAATCGACCCGATCAAGGATGTGGAAGGGGTAAGCCCGGCCAACATCGGGCATGTGGTGTACGGGCACACGCTCATCGCCCCATGCACGGCGCTGGCGGTGCTCGAGCTCATTCAAACCACCGGCATCGTGCTACGCGGCGCGGAGGCAGTGGTGGTGGGTGCCAGCGAGATTGCCGGCAAGCCCATCGCACTGCTGCTCACCCAGCAGATGGCCACCGTCACGCTCTGTCACATCGCCACGCAAAACATTGAAGAGCACACCCGCCGTGCCGCGGTGCTGGTGGTGGCCGCAGGCAAAGCCGGGCTGATTACCGCTCATCACGTTCGCCCCGGCGCGGTGGTGATTGACGTGGGGATCAACCGCGTAGCGCAAGCGGATGGCACGCGCAAAACGGTGGGAGATGTCGACTATCCATCGGTCCGCCCGATCGCCGGTTACATCACCCCCGTGCCCGGTGGCGTGGGCCCGATGACCGTAGCCCTCCTCCTAAAAAACACCCTTCGCAGCGCCGAGTTGCTGCTGGCCACGCGGGTGCCTGCGGGTGATATTCAATTTGCCGGTACCGCTAAGGTTCAGTCTTCCGGTACTCCGGAAGGGGGCTGATCAGCGCCGGAAGATTACGTTTATCAGGGGCATCCCGACAGCGGACCCAGCCGGTTATTTACAGTCCATCAAAGTTTCGCGTTACCCTTGATTTTCATCAACAAAGATTCGCGTCCCCTTAGCATTGCTGATTTTCATCAACAAAGATTCGCGTCCCCTTAGCATTGCTCGCTTCACGCGGCCGAATGCTTCCAATCGAACACGTTCCGACATCGACATGCGAAGTTCTCCCATCAGCCGGGTTTAACCCGGACCTAAGGATGACACTTCTATTTGAGCTATGGGGTGACAGTTCTACCTGCGTACAACACAACGTTATTTTTTTGTTGTAACGCAATGAAAATGTCCTCTGCTTAACGCAATAGAAGTGTCCTCATTGAGCTTGGAGTATTCCAGGCAGATGGGAACACTTGCAATGAGTTCGAAAGAGCGGCTGCGGTTGCGGGTTTTGGGACAGTTG
>JBBSFP010000427.1:0-2540 GCA_038238625.1 Tepidisphaerales bacterium | reverse complement strand
CGTTATCCAGCGTGCCGCTCGGTCCGCAAGCAGGTGGCATAGTCGGGAACATTCACCGTTGGGAAGAGGAGATTCAGCGCCCACCAACCCCTGACGATCAAGTGCCGCAACTGCTCCAGCATATGGATGTGACCGGGGTGTCGATTGATGTTGTGGATTTACAGGGGCCGTCGAAACGCATGTTGGCAGCCATCGCGCAACGCGGGGAAAAAGTATGGTTTTTCAAGGTCATAGGTGCCACAGACCGCGTTGCCCTTCAACGGCAGAAATTCCAACAATTCGTCAATTCACTGCGTTTTGCGTCAGCATCCGATGCTCCAGTTATTGCCGGGCTTCCGACCGCATCGACGATGCCCACGTCCTCTGTAGGCCCCGAGGGTTCCATCCAGGGAATCGTATTTACGGCACCACCCGATTGGCAGCGGGAGCCGGAAAAAGAAATGCGGGCGTTCTCATTCATCATCCCTGCCCTCGACGGCAATCAAAAAACAACGGTCGAGCTAATCGCCACACGCCTTCCACCCAGAAGTGGCACGCCACTGCTGAACTTGAACCGATGGCGCAAAGAATTAAAGTTACCACCGGTCGACGACACTTCTGGACTTACCCCCGCCACCAGTGCCATTTCCTCGGAAGTGGGTGGCTTGATCGATCTTGCGGGTAACGCCGATGACCCTCTGCGCCGCCGGCTGCTGGTCGCCACCATCGAACACGACGGTTTCATCTGGTACTTTAAGTTGATCGGTCCCTATAGCGCTGTTGTCGATACGAAGGCCTCTTTCGAAGCATTTTTGAAGTCGCTGCGCTTCGCGCGATAAATGAATTCTCTTTTCGCCCTATCGGAAACCCATTGTGTTCAAAGCCATCTTTAAGCCGCTCGCTTCACTGAAACTGACAGTCACCCTCATCGCCCTGTCGATGCTGCTCATCTATACGGCCACCGGTGCGCAAACCGAAATGGCCATCGAAGAAGTGCAGCATAAGTTCCTGCACAGTTTTTTCTGCTGGATCAAGGCGCGCTATCTGATCCCGCTGGCACCCGGCCGCGAGCACATCAATTTCTCGTTTCCCATGCCAGGGGGTTTTTCGCTGGGCGTCGCAATGCTTGCGAACCTCATCGCGGCCCACGTCATTCGATTTAAATTTTCCCTTAAGCGGCTCGGGATCATTCTCATCCACTTAAGCGTGATTTTGTTACTCGCTGGGGAAGGAATGAGCAGCTATTGGATGACCGACCGCTACATGACCCTTTCCGAAGGGCAGTCAAGCAACTACGTTTACGATCTGGGGCACGTCGAGTTGGCGGTGATCGATCCATCTCCCGCCGACCATGATGATGTGACGGCTATTCCCCAAAACCTGCTGAGCCGCCCGCGATCAATCATCAATGACCCCAACATTCCATTCGCGTTGCGCATTGAAGCCTATTACCCCAACGCGCGCATGCGCGACGATGGTGTTCTGCAGCCATTACCATTAACCACAGGCACCGAAGGGGGCGCAATCAATCTCCCGGCAGTCTGGCTCACGCCGCTCAACAAGAACGGACAGGAGCTCTCGTCGAAAATTCTGGCACTCGACCCAACGGCACCCGAGAACCCACCCCAGCAGGCAATTAAGGTCGGCGAGCAGACGTATTTCCTTCAGCTCCGCCTCAAGCGCACCTACCCCCCTTATTCGGTCTATCTCAACAAATTCACCTTTGACCGTTACGCTGGCACCGATATGGCAAAAAATTTCGCCAGCGCAGTTCGGTTAACGGACAAGTCACGCAATGTCAACCGGCAAGATATTACCATCTGGATGAACCACCCCCTTCGCTATGAAGGTGAAACGTTCTACCAAAGCCGTTTTAACGCGCAGAATCCTAAAATTGCCTATCTGGAGATCGTTGGTAACCCGGCTAACGAATTGCCCTATTATGCCTTTGCGATCGGTGGCGCCGGGCTGCTTTACCACTTCATTCTCAAGCTCGCCGGGTTTCTTTCACGACCGGCCAGTCCGCCGCCTCGGCCAAGTTTGAGTCGACCTTCTGCACCCAGGCGCTTTGGGATTGCCTCATGGGTCACCATCGTTATTGCGATCCTGATCGTTGTTGCCTGGTGCCTGCGGGGATATGCGCAGAACGGATCCTATGACCTCATTGCTTTTGGCAGGCTTCCCATTAGTCATGAAGGGCGGGTTCAACCCCTGGACAGCGTGGCGCGGAACATTCTTAAAGTTGCCAGCGGTCGGGAGACGTTTCTAAACCCTGACGCCTCCAAACCCAACCTGCCCGCCGTTCAATGGATCCTTGATGCCCTGGCCCGGCCGGAGGTATTTCGCAATGAACGTATAATTCGCGTCGATCACCCGGATATCGTGGCGCTGCTGCACGGGAAAGGCCAGGATAAATATTTTGCAGTTTCGGATCTGGAGGCGGCGAGCCATCAACTCAATCTCGAATTCGAGCAAATCGAGCGAACACCATCCAACCGCCGCGATGTCTATGAGAAAAAAATGGCGGACCTCGAAACCAAGTCACGCATGATCGCGCCTTT
>JBBSFP010000426.1:0-2559 GCA_038238625.1 Tepidisphaerales bacterium | reverse complement strand
TCCGTGGAGCAGCCGGTGGAATATCACGAGGTGGATGCGACCGGAACCTTACGCGTGTTGGAAGCGGCCCGAGCGGCCGGAACCAAGCGCGTCATCTACGCCGGCAGCTCCAGCTGTTATGGCGAAGCGCCTGAGCTCCCCAAACGCGAAAATCAACTTGCCTGCCCCATAAGCCCGTATGGCGTCGCCAAGCACGTCGGTGAGCTATACCTGAGCGTGTACGCCCAGACCTATGGAATGGAGACGTTGAGTCTGCGCTATTTCAACGTCTTCGGTCCCCACCAGGATCCCAAGAGCCAATACGGTGCCGCCATCCCCGCCATCGTTTCCCTGATCGCCCAAGGCAAACGCCCGACCATTTATGGCGACGGCGAGCAAACCCGTGATTTCTGCTTCATCGACAACGTCGTCGACGCCAACTTGCTGGCGGGTCTATCTCCACGAAAACTGGGCGGGCAGTTTGTAAACATCGCCTGCGGGCAGAGGACAAGCGTAAACGACATCGTGCGCCTCGCTGCCAAAATGCTTGGTAAAACCGTCGATCCCCAATATGCCCCTACCCGCCCCGGCGATGTACGTGATTCGTTCGCCGACATTTCGCTGGCAAAAACACTGCTGGGATATGAACCCAAGGTATTTTTCGAAGAGGGCCTGCGGCGTTGGATCGAATGGTACCGGCAGACGTAGTGAATTGATGGTTTTTGATCGTGATGAGGCATTATTCCGCTTTGCGCATGATGAAAAGGTAATTGAATCCCCGCAAGAAAAAATTTCCTTCCTCGGCCGCTTTGCGATAGTTGCCCATCTCCAGCGTCTTGTTGTGCCGCACCACTGAAACGATGTCGACTGGCTCAAGCTTAGAGCGTAGTCGCGCGAATAATTCAAAACCCAGTGGATATAAACCTTCGCCCTTAACGAATGAATCAGCCACGTACAGCGCCATGTGCCCACCGGGTTTTAGGATGCGATGAATCTCTGCGAATACCTGTTCCATCGCCTGATAATACGCCTTGTCGGCGGCATCGAGTTTGCCGATGTCACGCGGGTCATCACCGTAGTCGAGATGGGTTCCGTAAGGGGGGTCGATGAATACAAAGTCGGCCTTGTTCGACAGCTCCGGGGGTAATTTGCGGGCGTCGACGCGAAAAATGTCTTTTCGATTGGCATGCACATCATATCCCAGAGCGCGGCGGTCCAGATCGCGCGCAACATCCAACGTGGTGCCACTGCCGGCGCACGGGTCCACTACAAGATCCTTGGGTACCGTATAGCGCTGCAGCAGATTCCAGATGATGTAGCTGGGCGTGGCCCCCTTGTACCCCGGACGGCCCTGTGCCCCGTCGCCATAATCTTGCGACGGGTAATCCCACAGCGTTGTTGGCTGAATGCGCAGCGGCGGTCTGCGGTATTTCATAGTGGCGAATCCTAATCGAAGCGGCACGAATTGCAGCTTCCCAAGGTATTGCAAAAACTTGACACCCACCCTTCGCACTCTTAACGTCCCCCGGTCGTGTGGGATTTTTAAATTTTCAAATGTAATTACCTGCCCGCACCAGACTTTAAGAATGGAAAAACATGCGTCTTTGGGCAGCAATGGGGCGATGAGGGAAAGGGTAAGATCGTTGATTACATCGCTGAACATGCGGACGTGGTAGTGCGTTATTGTGGCGGCGCCAACGCGGGGCACACGGTGAGGATCGGCGGGGAAAAGTACGCCACACACCTTCTTCCGGTTGGGGTTTTCCGTCCGGGGGTGATGAACCTTATCGGCAATGGCGTCGTGCTCGATCCGGAGGCATTATTCAAAGAGATTGATGACCTGACGGCGCGCGGTGTACCCATCTCGCCTCAAAATCTTCGGGTGAGTTACAAGACGCACCTGGTGATGCCTTACCACAAACAGGAGGATGGGGCGCGGGAAATGGCGGCCGGAGGTGGCAGCATCGGGACCACCCGCCGCGGCATCGGTCCGACATATGCCGACAAAATGCAGCGCACCACCGCGCTGCGAGTGGCGGATTTGATGCACGAAGAAAAGCTCAAGCAGCGCATTTCAAACATCGTGTTGGAGCGCAACAAGGTTCTGCACGTGCTCTATGATGCCCCGCCAATCGACTGGAAGGCGGTGTTTGAAAGCTACCGCGACTACGGACGGCGATTGATGCCGTTTGTTGACGATGCCGGGCATCTTTTGTTGCAGTATCACCGGGAGGGCAAACGCATCGTGTTTGAAGGGGCACACGCGGCCCTGCTGGACATCGACCACGGCACTTATCCGTATGTCACATCGAGCAATTGCTCCTCATTGGGGTTGTTTACTGGAGCGGGAGTGCCGCCGCAGATGGTGAAGAATTTCGTTGGAATTATGAAGGCGTACAGCACGCGCGTGGGGGGAGGGCCGTTTCCGACCGAACAGGACAACACCATTGGGGATTACATTCGCGACCGCGGCAATGAGTACGGCACCACCACTCGCCGGCCCCGTCGCTGCGGCTGGTTTGACGCGGTGGCGGTGAAATATAGTTCCGATTTGTGCGGAACGACTGAAATTGTGATGAC
>JBBSFP010000425.1:0-2566 GCA_038238625.1 Tepidisphaerales bacterium | reverse complement strand
TCGGCGACTTCCAGCAGCGTCATCGCCGTCGTGATTTTGAAAGCCTTTTCAATGAAAGGCAGAATGCCCAGAACCACAAACCCATTACCCAGCCCTGCTGCCCCGGTGTAAAGGCAGTTTTGCCAGATGAACGCAATGGGATCGAGGCTGATGGCGCCGGTGGCAATGGTGGCCCCCATCATCGCCAGCGCACTGATGCCCCCGACCTCGATCGGTTTACTGCGCGTGCGCACTTCATTCAGGAAGAAACAGGTCGTCAGGACACCCGATTCCAGGATGATGAAAAACCCCAGCGCCTGTTCGGATGGCGCTACCGCCAGCGTCACCATTACCGCGTGGAGCGTGGCGATGCCCATTGCGAAGCGGCGGTCGTAGGCGATCGCTAAAATCATTGCCACCAGAATCGTGGGAGCAACCCCAAAGACATAGAGCGGCCCTGTCCCGATCGCTGACACCATGGCCAACAAAAGCGTCGTCAGCAACAATGCAGCGATTGCGATGCCACGGGTGTGGTTTTCGATCACGCGGGGCTGGTAGTGCCCGATGTAAATCGAAAGTCCCACCGTCAGAAGAAATATCACACCCACATAGCCGATCTTTGGTTTCAGCGCACGGACCCCCAGGCTCGCAATAAAAGCTGCCTTCTCCTTGCGGAGCATATTCCATTGTTTTTCGGTGAGGGTTCGACCCTTGGAGACCAGAACCTGATTGGCGGTGTATTTAGTTTCCGTAAGGTGTGAGGCCGCGCTTTTGGCGGCTGCATTCTGAGATTCGGTGGTGGCCTGCTCGTCAAGCTTGAAAGTGGGTGCGATATTCGCCAGCACAAAATCACGCATCGGATACTCCAATGCGGTCTTAAATGGCGGTCCGCGGAAATAGGCATTAGCCAGCTTCTGAACCTGCGTCACCAACGTGTGACCGGCAGCAGAATTGGCGGGCGTCACCGGGTAAAGATTTTCGCGTGAAATCGGAGCATTTCCCAGCGAGGGCAGCAGCACGAACTGCCGCAGGGCGCTGGCCATTTCGTCGGCATATTCTTCATTGGAAACGATGACCAGCGCGCGGACTTCTTTTAAAAACCCAGCCACGCGTTTTTCATATTCCTCATGCAGCGCCGGATTGCTGAGGCCACATTCCTGCATTTCAGTACGCGTGGCTTCATCGAGCCCCATCTGCAAATAATCTTTCGGCACTTCATCTAATCGCAACCCGGCTAATCGGTCGGGGGTTGCATCAAGGGTTTTTTGAATCGTCTCCCAGTGTTCCGGTTCGGTGGGGGTGTAGACCCGCGGAGCGGACTGTCGGGCAGCGTTGCGGGCTTCGGTAAGCTGATCGGGATCGGTGAAAGTGAAATCAACTCGGGCTTGTATGTCCTGGGCGATGTATTGCCCTGGGCGGTAGGCAACAACGGCTTCGCGCATCATGATGATGGAGCTGACGGCGATAAAAAAAACCGCAGCGATTCCAACCGAACCGAAAACGCCTTGGGAACGCCAGCGTTCGAGCTTCAGATCCCTGCGATCCGGGCGGTGCTGCCGCACTACTTCGCGCCGTTGTCCATGCTTTCGCGACCAGAACATATAGCTTCTTATCCTGCAGACTTTCAACCGAGGCGTCGTAGTGTTTCGTGGTGGTAACGAAATACAGCCAGGCTACCCCTTTAGATTCTGTTGGTCGCCCGAAGTCAAACTCTCGCTGCCGGGCAATTGCTCATAAGCGTTTACAATATTTTGCACCAACCGATGCCGTACGATGTCAGAGCGCTCCAGCTTCACCATGGCAATGTCTTTGATTCCACTGAGTTTAGCCATGGCATCCATCAAACCGCTAGGGGTGCCGCTGGGCAAATCGACCTGGCTCGTGTCACCGGTCACGATCATTTTTGATTCTTGACCGAGCCGGGTCAGAAACATCAGCATCTGTGAAACGGTTGTGTTCTGAGCTTCGTCAAGAATGACGATGCTGTCATTGAAGGTGCGACCCCGCATGAATGCCAGCGGAATTACCTCGATCACATCATTAACCATGAAACGCTTGACCTGCTCGAAATCCATCATGTCGTGCAGCGCGTCAAAGAGCGGGCGAAGATAGGGATTTACCTTAGCCTGCAAATCACCTGGTAAAAACCCCAGGCGTTCACCCGCTTCAACCGCAGGGCGGGCCAGCACTAAGCGCTTGGCTTGGCCATGCTTCAGATAACTGGCGGCAGCGGCAACGGCCAAATAGGTTTTGCCCGTGCCAGCAGGGCCGACACAAAAGGTGAGATCGTGCTTCAGAATTGCATCGACATAAGCCTTCTGGCCATCAGTCCGAGGCCGGATGGCCAACCCCCTGGCATAGACTTCAATTTCTTCAGAACTGGTATTGTGCCTCTCCTGGATGGCCTTACCGATGGCGTTGCCCACATCGTCGGTGGATAACCAGTCCTGGCGTCGGAGCTTACGCTGCATCTGGTCAAGCACGGCCGCAGCCTTACCGACCTGATCGCGCTCACCGGAGAGTGTAAGTTCGTCGCCGCGCCCGGTCAGTTGGACGCCGAAGGTTTCGCGGATCATCCGCAAATACC
>JBBSFP010000424.1:0-2584 GCA_038238625.1 Tepidisphaerales bacterium | reverse complement strand
TCTTTTCTGGTTGTTCGAGGGTGATATTGAGGTTCAACGGCAGTCCACCATGGTGACGTATTGTTGCGAAATAAGCGCAAAAAGTCGAGTGAAAAGCAGTGCAAACACAATTCGGTGTTAACGGTCGCCAGGATCGAGGTTTAATGCTTTCAAGCGTTACCCGCCACGGACCGGTTGGGCAGGCGTTCAAATTTTCAAAACAGGCTGAAGAGCAAGTAAGCGAAGGGAGCGGCCAACAGCGGACTGTCAATGACGTCCAAAATCCCACCGAATCCGGGAATTAAATGACCACTGTCTTTCACTTCCGCGTCACGTTTCATGAGGCTTTCCAGCAGATCTCCTAACTGCCCGACTCCGCCCAGCACGACACCGAAGATCAGCCCGCGCACCCAGTCAAGGGACTGAACGACCGGGCCAAGAGCGACGCCCACCAGCCCTGCCAGGATGAGCCCGCAAATAAGGCCCTCCCAAGTCTTCCCCGGGCTCAGCCAGGGAATCAGCTTGTGTTTTCCCAATGCCCGGCCGCCAAAATACGCCCCAATATCCGTAAATTTTACCACGAGGATGATCATCACGACCGTCATCGTCGTTCCCTGAAAGTGCGGCGGAGTTACTCCGTGCTTAACGCGAAGCGCCATTAGAAACCACCCCAGCCCACCGAGATAAAGCATCGCCAGCGTGGTGCCAGCCATATGATGAATCGCTTCCTGGGTGTGCTGTTTCCAGGCCCGCGCCAGCGCGGCGGCCAGCATTACAAAAACGATGATAAACGCCAATGTGGATGTAGCGATGACCTGAAAACGCGGCCATTGCGTTAGAAATGCGTGCACTGCCAACAACCCGGAACCCACACCAACGATCCATCGATAGGGCCGTACGCGTTCGGCTGTAAACAGCGTTGCCAATTCGATAGTGGCCGGCGGAAGAATCAGCAGGAGGATTGCCAGCAGCCCTATGCCCCCTACACCGTGATCCGGATATTTCGAACCTAACAGGCCAATCGTCCAGCGTGTTTCGGCAATATAATCAAGGACAAGCATGCCCAGGACGCCCAATAGCATCAAGGGGCCATAGGTGAGCCGATTTCGAAGTGCAGTTTCCATGGCATCTGAGTATCGACAACACCAGAACTTTTAAGGTACACTTGAGGCGGCCAGATTACTGTGAGTGATCGGTCAAGAACAAGGTAAGGAAAGGAAAGCCCATGTCTACTCTCGGTTCGAAATTGTTGAAGGTTTTGGGTGGCACAGTGCTCGCCACCGTGTTGAGCTCGGCTTTGCCAGCCTGCACTGCGATTCAGCGCGGTGACACCATGGTAAAGATTGAGTCCTCCGATGTCGGGCCGCGCATGGGCGCTGCCACACAGGAAGGCAACTACGCGCTTTACGGTGGCACCGATGCCAAGCCGCGTCTCGTTGTCCACCTCAAGGCCGGTGAACGGCTTGGTTTTGATCGCAAGGACTCCGAGATCATTGCCGTCGCCGGTGGCCAGCATATGTCGTTGCCAGTCGGCAGCTACTACTGGAACCTGCGGCACGACTAATTCGTTTTCCAAGATGAGTTTGCAATGTGGACAGGTTTCGCGTTTCGGCGGAACCTGTCCACTTGCAGACGATTCTGCAATTAGCACCACCCGCAGCCTACTGGTTGGTGGCATCGAGCGCGCCAAAACGTCGATTTCGCTCGGCGAACGCGCGCATCGCGTTATGGAGCTCAGCTTCATCAAAGTCGGGCCATAACACATCCGTCACGAACAATTCGGCATAGCTGATCTGCCAGAGCAGATAATTGCTAACCCGCATCTCCCCGGCGGTGCGAATCAGCAGATCCGGATCAGGCATGCCGGCAGTGTAGAGATGTCGGCTGATCGTCTGTTCGCTGATATCGCGAACATCAAGTTTCCCGGCCTGCACCAGGTGGGCGATTGCGCGCACCGCGTCGGTAATCTCAGCGCGGCTGCCATAGTTCAACGCCAACACGAGCGTTAATCCGTTGTTTCCACTGGTTTCTTCCAGTGTGCGATTCATCTCGTCCAGCACCGGTTCGGGCAAATTTTCCAGCCGGCCTATCTGTTGAAAACGGATGTTGTTCTCCATCATCGTGATGCGTTCCTGCTTCAGATAATCGATGTACATTTGCATTAGGAACGTCACTTCGTCGATGGGTCGTTTCCAGTTTTCCAGGCTGAACGAATAAAGCGTCAGGAAATCGGGTCCCCCCAAGTCTGTCCGCAGACGGGCTGCCTCGGTGACGACGGCGCGCACCGCCTTGGCTCCCTGCTGATGCCCCTGAATACGCCGTAAACCCTGGCGGACCGCCCAACGGCCGTTCCCGTCCATAATGATCGCCACGTGCCTGGGTACACGCTCCCGCGGAATGTGCAGGTCAATCGCCATTGAATTCAGCCAAAAATGTGATTCTGCCCAACAGTTTGCGGGCCCGTGCGGCTGGCGATGACAAGCAGCGTCGCTTCATCGAACCAGGGTTTGCGTGCGCTCTGGTCCCACGCTCACCATGCTGATGCGCACACCTATGATCTGTTCCAGGCGCTGTACATATTTTTTGGCTTCCACCGGCAACTCTT
>JBBSFP010000423.1:0-2642 GCA_038238625.1 Tepidisphaerales bacterium | reverse complement strand
GGGGCGCTGGTCATCAGTTGCAGTAATAAATTCTCCGAATCCGTCGGCCGCCGGCGCACGATCTCTCGTGCCGCCATGCGCATCAACCGTTCGTCGCTGTCAGTCAAGAATTGCTTGAGCAGCGCCGTCGACGCTCGCTTCGGACGCCGCGCTGCGATCCGCAGTAGCCGCAGCTTCGCCTCGAAGGAATCGCCATGGGTGACGATATAGATGCGCAGTTGCTCCAGCCGCTCATCCTGCACGTCATCGGGAACCCCCGAAGCAACGATCCATTCGCCAATGCGCGCGGCATCTCCGACGTCGCGGCGCTCAATGTCGTGTGCCAGATCACCGTCATTCCACCACGTCCCCCGCGTCACCTGGTGCAAACACAGTTGCAATTGATGATCCTTCACCCAATGCGTTTTCCGAAGCAGGGCATCCAGTACGGGGGCTTCATCGATGTGCGCAAAGACCGTACCGAAGTGCGACCGCAACTGCCCGTGCGATCCGCCAAGCAGGAACGCTTCCACGTGCTCGCTGGCGGGCGGCTGTTGCAGCCGGCGCACCATGGGGCTTTGTCCCCCGTGCTTGGGTGTGTGCAGTATCGCCAGCGTTTTGCTACCGGGCCAATCGCACAATAATAGCGCTGCCCGCAGCAATTCCTGTCCTTGTTTACCCCGATGAATATCCATCGCGCGGGCCACCGTCTGCTCTATTTCCGGCCGCTGGTCGACAAGTTCATTGTAAATTCTGGCTCGCTGCTTCTCCGGTTCGGTGAGTTCGCCGCCCAGAGTCACGGCCGACTGTTCTTCAGGGGAGAGGCCAGCCTGTAGCTTGCGCGATTCAGTTGCCACCCAGCGCGCCAGCCCCACCAATGCATCGACAGCTGCTTTTGAAGTCCCCTCGTCCTGATCGTGCAGATTTTCGGACAAAACATAGGCAAGTTTCCCCTGCCGCCCGAGGGCGATCAGCTTCAGGGCGCCCATGCGTCGATTAGAGTTTTCGCTCCGTCCGCATTCGCGCAGTGCATGATGCAGCACTTTGATATCTGAAAGGACTCTGAGCTTGAGCGAATCGGGCAGACTTGCGTAACGCTCAATAACCCCGCTGAGACCGCGCGTCGTTTTGCGAAAGAACAAAGCGTCCAGCACCACCAGTTGCTCGCGCTCGTTTCCGACACGCAAGGCCTCCAGCAGCAGTTCGTCGGCAGCCTCGTTTTTCGAGGCCACCAGAGCCTGGATCAGCAACTCGACCATCATCGGAAATTATCGGACCGATTGACCGATTTCAATGAGACCAAGACGGTCCAGGGTTCTCTTCACCTTGCATATCATCACCCCTCTGTATACCGTTTTTGGGTTTCGGAAATTATCACAGGAGACGCCCCATGATCGCCTTAGCTGACCGTATGAAGCTCATTTCTGAATCGATCACGTTGGCTGTTAGCGCCAAGGCCAGCGCCCTCAAGAAAGCAGGCGTGGATGTCGTCAGCTTTGGCGCGGGAGAGCCCGATTATGATACCCCCGAGTTCATTAAACAAGCGGCTATCAAGGCGCTGGAGAATGGAGTCACCAAGTATACCCCTACCCCATGCCTGCCCGAGCTCAAGGCAGCCATTGCAGTTAAATTTGAACGCGAAAACAATCTGCCTTACAAGCCCGATCAGATTACCACCGGTGCCGGCGGCAAACATTGTTTGTACATGGCTTTCATGGCAACCATAAATCCGAGCGACGAGGTCATCATTCCCGCTCCATACTGGGTCTCCTATCCTGAGCAGGTCAAACTCGCCGGTGGCGTGCCGAAATTTATCTTGGGCGAAGAACGCAACGGATTCAAAATCACCCCACAACAATTGTCGGCTGCGATTGGCCCCCATACGCGTGGCTTGATTATCAACAGCCCCAGTAACCCCGGGGGTCACGCGTATTCACCCGATGAATTGCGCGCCCTGGCAAACGTTGCGGCGGCACATCCAAACCTGCTGATTTTCAGCGATGAAATTTACGAAAAACTCGTTTTCAATGGGTTACGGTTTGTCAGCTTCGCCACGCTTCATCCTAAACTTCTGGAACAAACACTAACGTTCAACTGTCATTCGAAAACTTTTGCCATGACCGGCTGGCGCATTGGCTATGTTGGGGGACCCAAACCGATCATTGATGCCATCAACAAATTGCAAAGCCAGATGACCAGCCACATTACAAGCTTCTGCCAGCCTGCGGCGGTCGCGGCACTGACCGATCCGCGCTCAGCAGAGACTGTTGAGAAGATGCGGCAGGAATTTGAGCGGCGCGGGAAACATATGGCGGAACGCCTCAATGATTTGCCCCAAATCCATTGTGTGCGGCCACAGGGAGCGTTTTATTGTTTCCCCAATGTCAGCGGATATTTCGGGAAGCGGATCGGCCAGACTTTGATAAATGACGCCGTTAGCTTTTCGGCCGCACTGCTGGAACATGCCCATGTGGCCGTTGTCCCAGGAAACGATAGCGGTTTTGATACGCACGTGCGGCTAAGCTTCGCCACCAGCATGGCCAATATCGATAAGGGCCTGGATCGCCTCGCTGAGTACCTTAAGAAACTGGACTAAGCCCCGGGCACCCGTCGGTGCGACCCGATTGTGGTTGCCCAATTGGGGGTTACGCAGCATTGATTTT
>JBBSFP010000422.1:0-2658 GCA_038238625.1 Tepidisphaerales bacterium | reverse complement strand
TACCGGTCTTGTCGGTATGTGCTCGATGACATACCTGGTCTGGTGGCTTCTCCGCACCCGGCGAATGTCGCCCGCAAAGGTCGCATTCGGAATGATCCTTTTTGTTTGGCTTGTGGGTACCATCGTGACCACCAGCTATTCTCAATTGCTTTCAATCTGGATGACCTTGGGCTGGCTAACGGTTTGGCCGGCTGTCTGCTTCCCGTCCGCACCAGCGCCCGTTTTGTTTCGGCGGATTTAGCAATGCTCCCGACCATCGCCATTTTCTACCCCGGTGATATGGGCTCTGCCCTGGCAACCGTGCTGCGCGCCGCGGGGCATCGGGTGATTAGTACATCCGCGATGCGCAGTGCGCGCACAGCCGATTTATGTCAAAAAACTGGCGTTGTACTCCGCAATTCCTTTACCGAGGTGGTGCGCGAAGCATCTATTGTGTTGTCACTGGTACCTGGTGATGCCGCCGAGCAATTGGCTGTTGCATACGCGAAGGTGGCCGGGACCGCTCCCGCCGAGGCGATCTATGTGGATCTCAATTCGATTGGTCCCCACCTCGCCGTTCGCATCGGACAGATCGTCGAAAGCGCGGGCCGGTCATTTGTCGATGGTGCGATCAATGGACTGGCCCGGAACCTCACCGACGGCTGCACCCTGTTTTTGAGTGGTGCTCAACAAACCAAAATCGCCGGTCTGTTCAAACGCCACATTCGCACGCGCTGCCTTGGTGAACAGGCGGGTCGTGCCTCGGCGATGAAAATGTTGCTCAGCGGCTGCTCAAAAGGATTGTGCGCCCTGTTTACCGAGGCTGCCCTCCTGGCAGAACAGCAGGGATTGCTCCCGGAAATGATGTCGGCTTATCGTGAAATTTATCCGGGGGTCATGTCGGTGGTTGATCGCATGTTACCGACCTATGCCCAGCATGCAGTTCGCCGCGCTAACGAAACAGCGGAGCTGGAACGTACCGTCAAGGCTGGCATCGATCCCTGTATTGTTTTCAGTGCTGTTCGCGCATTGCATGACCGGCTAGCCGCGATCGACTACCCTGACAACCAGCAGTGGACTGTGGAATCTCTGATTCATCACTTGGCCGATCACGCAGCGCCTGGCAATGGCCGGAGCGATACTGAACTGGACGAAGTTCATGAAGCGATCGTTCCGCTAAAAGTGACTTGTGAACGTGTGCCTTAACTTTTTGGAGTGGAGAACATTAGATGGCTGCTAAACCCCGTTCTGCCGAGATTCATCCCGGCCCCGGTTTCCGAGTTCGCATGAATTTTCACCGTCTTTCGGTGGATTTCATGAAGCAATTTCTGGCGTTCCCCACGCCGGATATTTCTGATTTGCTTAATCGTTTATACGCGGTTTGTCCGACTATCCATCGTTTAACTCTCGATCATCATCAATTGGCTGGCCCGGCATTGACGGTGAAAGTATTTCCGGGGGACAACCTGATGGTCCACAAGGCACTGGACGTGGCCGAGCCGGGCGACATCGTGGTTGTCGATGCCGGTGGTTCGACAATGAACGCAGTCCTGGGCGACCTGGTTTGCACCAAAGCCAAACATCGGAAAATCGCCGGATTCATCGTCGATGGCTTGGTCCGCGATTTACCGGATATCATGAACCTGGATTTTCCGGTTTTTGCGCGCGGTACCACCCCCATCGGCCCGCTCCATCGCGGACCTGGTGAGATCAATTTTCCAATCTGCTGCGGCAATGTCGTGGTGAATCCTGGGGATATCGTTGTCGCCGACGACGCCGGCGTGGTTGTGGTACCTCAAGACTTCGCTCACGAACTGCTCGGCCGGCTGAATGATCATAAAGCGGCCAATGCGGACTATTTCGAATCTGTGCGCCGCGGTGATTTTTCCAATGCCTGGGTCGACCGCGCGTTGGCGGAACAGGGATGCCAGCTCGTGCGTGGCGACGCGTCCATTCCCGGCGCGATCACACCGGCTCTTGTCTCAGCAGCGGCAAAATAAGGCCGATTTGATGACCCACCTGTTGGAAAATCGATCCCTGCCTACAGCGCGAAAGGTCTTGCCTCGCGGCGATCTTGTCAACCTGGCGGATCCCCATGATACGCCCTGCCCGTCTCCAGCGTTCAGTCGGAAGGCAGCCAAAGCCACCCCACCGGCAATCCTGTTAGGCGGCGGAGCCAATGCATTATCGGTAGCGCGCAACCTGGGCCGCGCCGGTGTGACCGTCTATTCGCTGAATGAACCGGGTGAATATGTCCGTTATTCACGGTATTGTCGCCCGATTGACGCCGCTGACTGGGCTCAATTTCTTTTGAGCGATAAATCAGATGGTTTGCGGGGTGCCGTCGTTCTGGCGTGTTGCGATGCCGGAATCCAGACACTGGTGGCGCATGGCCCGGAGTTGTGCAAGAAATATCTGCTCGATGATTGCAATCCAGCTGCGCAGCAACAGATGCTCAACAAGTTGACCACTTATGAAGCCGCGCTCGAGGCCGGGGTGCCTACGCCCAGGTTCTGGCTGCTGCACAACGCCGATGACTTGCCCAGACTCCGCCGAGAATTGATCTTCCCACTGATCGTTAAACCCCGGTTTTCACATATTTTTGAAAATCGAACGGGCAAAAAATTTGTCGAAGCTCGAACTTATGAGCATTTGGCTGGTGCGGTCGCTGACGTTTTA
>JBBSFP010000421.1:0-2659 GCA_038238625.1 Tepidisphaerales bacterium | reverse complement strand
TGAGTCTTTTTGATTGCCGGGTGCCACGTGTCGCGGTACTCCGAGACCTGTGCAACTTCGGCAGCCGAAACGCACAGGTCTGCGAGTACGCCGACCCGTGGCACCCGACCCCGGCCACCCGCCTGGATGAAGACTACTTGGACTTTCCCGGTGCCGCCCAGTGCTTCAAGCTCACCCGCACCCGCAAGCTGCGCGAGCGAAGCACCGGCGAATGGAAAACCACGGCGGAAACCGTTTACGGCGTCACGTTGCTGCCGCGGGATCAAGCCGACGCAACGCGGCTGCTGAAGCGGGTTCGGGGGCATTGGGGCATTGAGAACAAAGTATTCCATGTCCGCGACCCGACAATGGGGGAGGACGCGTGCCGGGTACGAAAGCAATCAGCGCCGGTCGTGTTCTCGACCTTGCGAAACAACGTGATCAACGTCCTGCAAGTCCTGGGCGTCAAGAACCGAGCCGCTCAACTGCGGAGGTTCTGCGCCAACCCCGTCAAGGCCCTTGACGCCATCAAACGCAGATAAGTGAAAACTGAAAGGCCCTGAGCCGCCCCTGCGGCAGGATGCCATGCGCCGGGCAAAGCGGTATAATCCGGCCCGACCCGCGCCGCCCCGGCGTCGCAGAAAGGATCGGTTTTCGTGTCTACCGCGATGGCTCCCGATGCCACCTTGCCCCTCATCGGAGGGCGGCACCATTTCATGCTTCGCCGACTGCATTCTCTGAGCGGCATCATCTTCGGTGGCTACCTGGTGGTGCACCTAATCGTCAACGCCAGCATTGCCCAGGCGGGGCAGGTGTTTCAATGGCAAGTAGACAAGATTCACCAGTTGCCCTTTCTCTGGGCGCTTGAATGGGGTCTTATTTACCTGCCCATCCTTTTTCATATCTTCTATGGCGTTTGGATCGCCCTCACGGGCCAGCCGAATGTCGGCAAATATGGCTACTCCAAAAACTGGCTCTACTTGATGCAGCGGACCAGTGGGCTAATCCTAACCGTCTTCATCTTTTTCCATGTGTTTGCCCTCAAATATGGGTGGTTTGGTGATGAGCTGAAGTTCGAACATGGGGCGGCCAATCTGACCATCCACCGCCACATGGTGACCCATCCGTGGATTGCATACACGGTTTACCCCATAGGCATCCTGGCTTCGTGTTTTCACTGGGCCAACGGCTTCTGGACCGCGGGCATCACCTGGGGCCTGACGATCAGCGCCCAGGCCCAGCGGCGCTGGGGCGTGATCTGCGCCCTGGCAGGGTGCCTGCTGCTCGTCGCGGGCATGGTGGCGCTTGTGGCATCCATTCAATGGCATCCGGCAGAGGGCGCAGCGCCAGCCGCGCGCTTTCACTGATTTGCCCACATAAAATCTAGGGAACGCAATGGCCCCCATCCCTGAATTGCTCGACCGCTTTGATCGGCAACCCGCTGAAATCCGCGCCGCGGTGCGGGGCCTTGATGCCGCTGAAATATCCTCCTTTCCGGTGCCCGGCAAATGGTCAATTCAGCAACTGGTCATTCACCTGTCCGATGCCGAAGCCTCTTTCGCCGATCGAATGCGCCGTCTGATCGCGGAGGAACATCCGATTCTGCTCGCCTGGGATGAGAAGCGTTTTATCGACCGGCTGATGTATGACCAGCAATCCGTGGAGGATGCCGTTACGCTCATAGAACTCACGCGTCGACAGCTTGGCCGGGTGCTGCGGAGGCTCTCGCCTGATGGGTTTGCTCGTACCGGGCAGCATTCCCAGCGCGGGCGGCAAACACTCGCCGAGGTACTGGCGTTCGATGTCAATCACATGGCGCATCACCTGATGTTTCTTCATGAAAAACGCTCCCGGCTGGGCAAATGATTCAATGTTTGAAAGGTAAGCGATGGCTCTGAAAAAACGTGTGATCGTGGTCGGTGGTGGCCTGGCGGGGCTGGCGTGCACCATCAAGCTGGCCGAAGAAGATGTGGCCGTCGACCTGTTTTCAATGGTCCCCGTCAAGCGTAGCCATAGCGTCTGCGCCCAGGGTGGGATCAACGCCTGCAATGACATCGCCCGGCAGCAGGGTTACAGCGAGTGGATTCACTTTGACGAGACGGTCCTGGGAGGGGATTTCCTTGCCGATCAGCCTCCCGTGTTAGAAATGGCTAACTGGGCACCGAAAATTATCGATCTGCTGGATCGGATGGGCGTGCCTTTCAATCGTACGCCGGAGGGGCAGCGGGCACTACGCTTGTTTGGCGGCTCATTGTTTAAACGCACTTTTTTTGCCGGGGCCACCACCGGACAGCAGTTGCTCTATGCGCTCGATGAGCAGACTCGCCGCGCTGAGGCGGATGGTAAGGTTAACAAGTACGAGTTTTGGGAATTCCTCTGGCCGGTCATTCAGGATGGCAATTGCGTCGGCATCATCGCGCAGGACATGCGGACGATGCAGATCCGCGCCTTCCGCGCCGACGCCGTCGTCATCGCCACCGGCGGCAACGGGCTGATCTTCGGCAAGAGCACCATGTCGGTTATCTGCACCGGCGGCGCGGCATCGCGCTGCTACCAGGCGGGCGCGCGGCTGGGCAATCCGGAATTTGTCCAGGTGCACCCCACCGCCATCCCCGGCGAAGACAAGTGCCGCCTCATCAGTGAAAGCGCCCGCGGCGAAGGCGGCCGCGTCTGGGTGCCG
>JBBSFP010000420.1:0-2677 GCA_038238625.1 Tepidisphaerales bacterium | reverse complement strand
GTATCGCCCATGAAAACCTGGGCGGGATTGCAGTTGAACCATAGGAAGCCCATGCAGGCCCCAGCCATCGCACCGGCCATCAGTGCCATGTCATCACTGTTTTGAACAAGGGGCAAGATCAGCTTGGTTGCGTCTGCAGGGCTGCTGATGATGAGGGCCAGGATCATGAACCCAAAACTTATAATCCCCATGCACCCAGCCGCTAGCCCGTCCAGCCCATCGGTCAGGTTTACGGCATTACTGGAGCCAGTGATCACTAGCGTCCCGATGATGGCAAACGTCAGCAAGTTAAGGTGTGGCTTGAGATTTTTGAAAAAGGGAAAGTAAAGCGTAGAGGTGGCGGTTTGCTGATGCCCATGGCGATAGGTAAAAATCGACAGCACGATCGCCAGGCCCACTTGGAATATCAGTTTTTCGAAACCGGTAAGGCCCTGGCGTCCGGTTTTTTTGCGGGCGGCGTTGAGTTTGAGCCAATCATCCGCCGCTCCCACGGCGGCAAGCCACAGCACGCAGGTAAGCCCAATGATCACATAAAAATTCGTGAGATCGGCAAGTAAAACTGTGGCGCTCACAATTGCCGTGACGATCAGCAGTCCCCCCATGGTGGGGGTACCTATCTTATTTTTCATAAGCTCTTCGATCTGCGTCTGGTCGAAACCGGCGGCATCGCCAATTTTGCGACGACGCAGCCATTGAATGAGCCGGGGACCGAAGCAGATCACGATCAAAAAGCTCAGCAGAATTGCCGCGACTTGACGAAAGGGGTCCTGCTCGCGCGTGAAGACGCGCAGAAAACCGAGGTGGTGGGTCTCGAGCCACTTGTAGTAATGATTGATCAGCCAGAGAAGCACGAGATTTACCTTCAGGTTTTCAGGCGCAATGCGACGAGGCCGCACCGGTTCGTTGTTCGATTACGGCACGCGCGACGTTTTCGAGCTTCATCCCTCGCGATGCTTTGATCAACACCAGATCACCCTGGCTGAGTAGCCGTGGTACTAAGGAAATGGCCGTGGGCACATCGGGAAAATGGATAATCGCATCGGAAGCCATGCCTGCTTTTTCGGCAGCCGTGGCGATGTTTCGAGACTGCGGCCCAATGCATACCAGTAGATCGATTTTGCTGACAGCCACGATATCACCAACCTCTTCATGCAGCGCCGCGGTTGTGGGACCCAGCTCCAGCATGTCACCGAGCACGACGATGCGTCGACCCTGGGCGGGCAGCAGTGCCAGCGCGTTCAAGGCAGCCTGCATGGACCCCGGGTTGGCGTTATACGCGTCATTGAGGATCGTGACACCGCCCGCCTCTTGACGCTGCATTCGCATCTCTGGTCCCTGGGCCTTTGCGAGCCCCTGCACGATCTGATCTTCACTGAGCCCAAGCCGCCGGCCGACTGCCACCGCAACCAGCGCGTTAGATGCCACATGCGGGCCGATAGTGGGAACGAAGGCCTCGAGTCGACCGTTGATTTTAAAATGCGTGCCGGCCAAGTCGCAGCTGACCTCGGTTGCAAACAAGTCGTTGCTTTTTTCGAGGCCGAAGGTCAGGCGGGTCCCGCGATGGATTTTACCCAGCATCGACAGCAGTTCGGAATCGTCGCCGTTCAAGATCAACAAACCCTTTTCGGAAAGCCCCTCGATAATGCTGGCGTTCTCCCGGCGCACGCCGGCAAGATTAATCAGGAATTCCAGATGTTCGGCGGCGGTGGAGGTGATGATCGCAATATCGGGCAGGGCGATCCTGCTCAGAACCCCCACTTCGCCGGGATGGTTGGTGCCGATCTCGACGATCACATAATCATGCGTGCCAGGGACGGGCAGGAGCGTTAGGGGGACACCGATTTCGTTGTTGTAGCTCTTGGGCGAAGCGGTGCCGCGCAGCTTCTGCGAGAGCACGGCATCAATCAGCAGTTTGGTGCTGGTCTTACCGTTGGATCCGGCGACAGCGATCACCTTGGCGCGCAGCTTCTGGCGCGCCAATTTCGCCAGCCGGCCCAACGCCAGCCGGGTGTCGGGAACCTGAATCAGGTGCAGGTTCGGCGGAGCAGGATGATCGGGATCAGGAGCCTGCTGCACCAGGGCGGCGATTGCGCCGGCGCGGGATGCATCTGCCAGGAAATGATGACCGTCGAATTTTTCGCCAACAACCGCGATGAAGAGCGCGGGACCCGACATCTCCCGGGTATCAGTGGTTATTGAAGCGACCGGTGGCAACGAGGCCGCTGGTGCGTTGAGCGCTCTCCCACCCACGGCATGGCGAATTTCCTGAACGGTCATTGGTGTCATGATCGTGCCGTCGCCGCGTGCAGGGCTTTTCGCGCTTCCTGGACATCGTCAAAGTGCTGTTTTTGAGTACCGATGATCTGGTAATTCTCGTGTCCCTTGCCCGCCAGAAGGACCACATCATCGGGCCCCGCATCGGCGAGCACACGCGCGATTGCCGCCCGTCGATCGACTTCGAAGTAGGCAGCGCCCCGGCCGCGCGCGGTGAAGCCGGAGCGAATTTCTGCAAGGATTGCCGCGGGGTCTTCCGTGCGCGGATTATCGCTGGTGACGTAGACGGCATCTGCCAGTCGCTCAGCCACATCTGCCATGCGCGGACGTTTACTGCGATCGCGATCGCCCCCACATCCGAACATGACGCGCAGCTTGCCGCGCGTGACCTGTCGCAGCGCGT
>JBBSFP010000419.1:0-2720 GCA_038238625.1 Tepidisphaerales bacterium | reverse complement strand
TTGCGGCGAGGTGATGCAGACATCATGATCGGTGGCGGCGCACATTCGATGATCCACCCGTTTGGTGTTACCGGTTTCAATCGACTCACCGCCCTTTCGACGTTTAACGATGATCCGGTGCGTGCCAGCCGACCTTTTGACGCACAACGTGGTGGATTCGTATTGGGGGAAGGGGCCGGTGTGGTAATCCTCGAGACGCTGGACCACGCCCAAAAACGCGGCGCAAAAGTCTTGGCCGAGATCGTTGGTTACGGGTCGACTGCCGATGCATTTCGCATCACCGATCAACATCCCGAAGGTGAAGGCGCCGTCGTGGCCATGCAGGAAGCGCTCGCCGACGCCGGCTTGTGCGCGGCTGATGTGCAGTACATCAACGCTCACGGTACGGGTACCAAGGAAAATGACGGCAACGAAACGCATGCCATCCGGCGCGTGTTTGGTGACCTGGCCAATCAGGTCCCGGTAAGCAGCATCAAGAGCATGATGGGTCACCTCATTGCGGCGGCGGGTGCCGTGGAGCTGATTTGCTGTGTACTGGCGTTACGCGATCAGATTTTGCCCCCTACGATGAACTTGGTTCATGCCGATCCGGAATGTGATCTGGATTATGTTCCCAACCATGCCCGTGCCGCCCGCGTGGATATCGCCCTTTCCAACAGCTTCGGCTTTGGTGGACAAAACGATACGCTGGTGGTCAAAAGGCCGAGTTGAATCAGTCCGGCTTTTGTGGCTCGAAAGGCATGGTTGGTTCAAAATCGGTAGTCTCGTCGGTGCCTGTGTGCGGTCGCGGGCGATCCATCCGGTGGTCAAGTGATCCACGGGGGATGCCATTGGCAAACGCCACCTCGCTGTTGATCTCGGCCCCCATCAGCAACACCAGTGAGTCGATATAAAAAAACAAAAGAAGAATCGCGACGCCTGCCAGCGATCCATAGGTTGCGTCGTAGCGACCAAAATGATTCACATAAAAGCGAAACAGAAGCCCCAGAATGATCCAGACCGCGATGCAGAAAGTCCCACCGGGCGTGATGATGCGAAATGGCTGGCGGATGCTGGTTCCGAAGTAATAAATGACGGCCAGTATCGTCACCAGCAGCAAAAGCGCCAGTGAGTAGCGTGCGATATTCCATACCCAAAGCAGCCCGGTTGAGAAGAAGCCGGGATATTCCCGCTGAATCCAATCTGTGACCAACGTTCCGACGGGCAACAAGATCATTACCAGTAAGATGAGGGACGCCACCACCGCCGTCAATGCAAACGCGATCACGCGGCGCTTGATTGCGGAGCGGCCAACCTTGCTCAATTCGTAACAACGATCCAAGGCGCTCATCGTGGTGCTCATGCCTCCGCTGGCGGCCCACACGGTCACCGCAATCGTTGCGAACAGGCTCCAGCCCAGGGCATGACTTGCCTTTGAAGTGGCAGTCTGGATGTTGTCCCAAACCAAGTCGGCGGCGGTTTGCGGCAAAGCATCGAGCGATGAATGAACCACCTCGGAGGCCTTTGAACGAATCGACATCGGCAGATGCGGCACCAGCGTGAGCAGAAATAGAAGGAACGGAAAAAACGCAAAAAGCCACGAATACGCGAGCGCGCTTGCCCAAGTAAGTAAGTTGTCTTGATTAACCTCACGAAGAACGCGCCTGGTGAATTCCCATAACCCCACTGCGCGCACAGCCTGGCGGAATTCGCTAATCCTGACCATAATCCTCTTTTTCGTGCTTTTGCAATTTTAGAGCAAATCACTCTCGATTCGAAGCAGCTTCAGGGCAGTTGCCAAAATCTGCGAAGTAACCATTCAAATGCCAGCGCAAATATGACCAGCCCGCCTTGCAACGGCATGTCGTATTTCCTTGGCCATCCCGGATCAGCATTGAGCCAGGTCATGCCGGCACGCACTACATCGTCGAGCGGAATGACTCGTTCTTCCGCGGCGCTGGCCGCACTATCATTACGCAACAACTGGTCAATCAAATCAGGCAACTGGTCCAGCCGCCGAGACGATCCCGGATGGTTCGGCAGCCTCGAAAGTTCCTCCATCAGCTTCGGATTCGCCGCCAGCTTGAGCATTTCATCGGCTGGCTGCATCACCGTAAATTTGAGATCCTGCACGCCCAGATATTTGTGATCCTTTGTAGCGACCAGGTGAACCGAATAATCCCCCGCTCCCGGAGCGTCGACGGTTCCCTCATACATCCCTTGGCGCGATGCGGCGCGGGTCAGAGGTACCTGCTTCAACGCGGATTCTTTGGCCCGGCCAAACGTTAGCGACACCTCCGCGTAGTTCGTGGCGTCGCCATGCTCATCCCGCACCATCGCACGCATGCGCACTTTTTCGCCAAGCTGATAGATGCTTTTGTTGAGCAGACCTTCGACTCCAGCGCCGCGCTGGCGATTGCGAACATCCGCGCCGGCGAGCCATCGTACGAGCTGCCCCCATATCCGATTGTAGGGACTGTCCTGGCCCATGGCGTGTAGCGGCAAACTCCAAAGATACGTGGTATCGGCGGTGAATGCCGCGCTGCGACCGCCTCCATATTTCTCCGTCGCCAGCACGATCTGCGGCTGACCATCGGGCCCGGGCCGGTCGGGATGCACCAGCAGGATCTCTGCGCCTTTCTTAGGCTTCGGCACGACCACGTTACCGCGCAGCGGCGGGAGTGTCTGCTTCGGTTTCGCCTGATCGGTGCCGAACCATTCCGCCAACCCTTCCATGCAGG
>JBBSFP010000418.1:0-2733 GCA_038238625.1 Tepidisphaerales bacterium | reverse complement strand
GGTCATCGGCGGGAATAGGCGAGTCGTTTTATGCACAAGGCGATAATGATCGGGCACCGCGGTAGGTCCAATTTGACCGGGCGAAAGCCGAATGGCATTACCCGGAAGCCTCCTCAGACGGCGAGGATTAATGCAGCGCAATCCCGTCCGTTGACGTCGATGCCGCAAAGCAATGCAATTTCGTCACAGAGCAGCGGAATGACAGCAAGGCGGCTCCCCGGCGGCGAACAGCATTTGCGCGAAGTGCTGGACAGCCTGATGGTTGTTGTAGTCGTGGTGGATGTCGAAGGGTGTATCAACACCCTGAATGCTTTTGCCCGTCAGGCCATTGAACGGCAGGGGATGTCTGCCGATGATGTAATCGGTACCAAACTGATCAAGCTCCCTTGGATCACTAGCCCTACTCAGGAACTCCTATCGGTAGCGATCGAACGGGCGGCGCGCGGTGAATCAGTGCAGCTTGACCAGGTAGTTCTCGTACAAGGGGAGCAATGGATTTATTACGAAGTAGCGGTCGCTCCCATGCATGATGGGCGGAAAGCCATTAACTACTTAATATTGTCGGCCGTGGACGTCACCGAGAGAAATCTGGCGGAGAAACAAGCGAGGGATCAACAGGCCGAATTGGCACATCTGGAACGCGTGCAGACCATGGGGCATATGGCATCGGGTTTGGCACACGAGCTCAATCAACCCCTGGGAGCAATCGTGAACTATGCCGCAGCATGCAGGCAGATGATTGCTGAAGGTGTTCCTAACCAGTTACAAATCAACCACGGTTTAGAATGTGTCGTAGCCGAGGCGAAGCGCGCCGGGGAGATTATCCGTCGGCTACGCGGATTCGTGCAGAAGCAACCAGCGCATTCCATCGCAATGGACGTCAACGCGACGGTCAGGGAATCCATTCAGATTCTTTCTTTTGAGCTTCGACATGCGGGGGCTGCGCCAAAATTTAAGCTCGCTCCAAACCTGCCCAGTGTACTGGCAGACCCGATTCAGGTGATGCAGGTGTTGGTCAATTTGGTACGAAACGCGGTCGAAGCGATGCAAGCCGTTGATCGAAGCAAGCGGCGGCTGAGTATTTCCACGGATTTTGTTAACCGCGATGACATGGTCCGTGTGCGGGTGAACGATAATGGAATTGGCGTGCCCGATGTGCAGGTGCCGCGTCTATTCGAAGCGTTTTTCTCAAGCAAGGCCACCGGATTAGGATTAGGTCTCTCGTTGTCTCGCATGATCATCGAAAACCACGGGGGGCGCATTGCAGCAAAGTTGAATCGTAACGGTGGCATGACATTTTCGTTCACGCTGCGCGCCGCCTCAATAGAATTAAAAACCCGGTAACGCCATGGCGCGCGAGCCGATCGTATTTATCGTTGACGATGATCAGGCCATGCGCCTATCGACCGGATCGCTATTCCGGAGTGCGGGGCTGCGCTTTGAGGCATATGAATCGGCCATGGAATTTCTACATCACTACAACGCAGAGCAACCGGGCTGCCTGGTGATTGATCTGACCATGCCAGGAATGAACGGGATGGACCTGGTCGTCCACCTGCGCGAGACGAACGTACAGCTTCCAACCATTTTCGTCACAGGAACGGGCACCATCCCGCTGGCGGTGCAGGGGATGAAGCTGGGCGTGGTGGATTTTCTCGAGAAGCCGGCCGACCCGTCATTGCTGCTGCAGAAAGTTCGCGCGGCTCTTGAGCAAGACGTGCACCGACGGGCGGACACCGCGCGATTGTCCACGGTCCGCAGCCGCCTGGCCACCCTGACTCATCGCGAACGGCAGATATTGAAGCTGCTTGTGCAGGGACTATCGAGCAAACAAGTGGCCGGGGAACTGAAGATCACGGTTAAAACAGTAGAAAACCATCGGGCCAGATTGCTGCGAAAAACCGGTGCCCTCAATGCCGCAGATCTGACCCGCATGGCGATGCTGGCGGCGCTCTAAAAATGGCCGCGCACTCAGTTGCGGCATGAAATAATCTATCCGCCGCTGATCACTTGCCAGGCAGCTTTGCACGACTCGGGTAACCCACGAATGTCCATGGCGGTGATTAGAAATGCACTGCCCCAGCCCATGATCAGGAGAAACCATCCGCTTTTCCACTTGCCCATAAACTTCTGGCGACTTGTGAAATACAAGAGCGGAAACATCGCAAAAGGAAGCTGCATCGCCAGCACAATCTGGCTAAGAACCATCAATTCGTTGATGTGCGAGTTGGCGTCACCATTGGTTCCACCTCCAGTTCGCAGACCGATGATGATCACGGCCGGTAAAATCGCCAGGATTCGTGTAATGAGCCGGCGAAGCCATGGCTGGATGCGCCAGCGCATGAATCCCTCCATCACCACCTGCCCCGCCAGCGTACCGGTGATAGTGCTGCTTTGACCGCTGGCCAAGAGTGCGATGGCAAATAATCCGCTGGCCAGAAACGTCCCCAGAAGGGGTTGAAGCGTCAGGAAGGCGACATTGATCCAATCGGTATCCGCGTTGAACGCATACGTTTTGTCGCCCACGGTCACGCTACTTTTGCCAAAGAAAACGGTGGCGGCAAGCACAAGAATAGCGGCATTGATGAAAAAGGCGATCGCCAGCGAAACGACTGAATCAATGGTGTTGAATTTGATCGCGTTACGAACGGATTCATCATCGGAACGCAGCTTGCGGCTCTGCACAAGCGCGGAGTGCAGGTACAAATTGTGGGGCATCACCGTCGCCCCGAT